>JBAVNY010000152.1:0-19088 GCA_049691535.1 Candidatus Acidiferrum sp. | reverse complement strand
GTGCTGATTAACAAGGGCGACGTGGTGGCGTTGGGGACGGTGTCGGAAATGCAAAACAGCAAGCACCCGAAAGTGCGGCAATTTTTGGATCGAGTGCCGGAGCCCGCAGTGGCTCAGGAACTGGACTACTTGCAGATGCTTACCGAACCGCAGACCGGGACGGCAACGCAAGGGAAGAGCAGGTAACCATGGGAGAAAAACGCGAACAGGTGTTTGTGGGATTGTTCGTTCTGGTGGCGGTGGTGCTGCTGGTGATTACCGTGTTCGCGCTGTCTGGGGCGTTCGCGGGATCGGCCAAAAGCTTTCACGCCAAATTTCCGAATGCCGCAGGGTTGGAGCCGGGGGCTTCGGTGCACTATGCCGGTGGACCCAAGATCGGGCGCGTGGAAAAAATGCAGATCGATCCGGCGAATCCGGGGCTGATCGATATGACCTTCAGCGTCAAGAACGATTTGCCGATCAAGACGGATAGTTCGGTGGCGATCCTGAGCTACAGCCCGCTGGGCGACAATCACCTGGAAATTAAGCCGGGCTCCACGGAAGCAGCTTTGGCATCGCCGGGGATGCTGTTGAAGGCCAAGCCCTATATGGGATTCAACGATTTGGCGGAACAGATCAGCAATCTTTCACCGCAGGCGCAAGAGTTGATGGCCAATCTAAATCTGCGGGTGAAGGAATTGAGCGTTACCATCGCGCGCGTGAACGACTTGCTGAACGATCGCAATCGCGCCAATTTGTCGGCAAGCCTGGCGCACGTGAATGGCATGCTGGCGGAAGATCGCCCGCTGATCAAATCGACGCTGGGCAACGTAAACACAGCCAGCCGGAAGATCGAGCCGTTGCTGGATAAGCTTAGCAAGACGACCGATCAGGCCAATGAAACGCTGAAGCACGTCGATGGGATGATTGGCGATAATCGTGCCGACGTCCGGGCTTCGGTGGTGAAATTACGCGAATCACTGGAGACGGTGTCGGTGCTGACCAAGCGATTGAATCGCACGCTCGACGTGAATTCCGACAATATCGATGAAATTTTGGAATATATGCGCAAGGTCTCAGAAAATCTGCAAGAGTTTACCGAACTGATCAAGACGCGGCCTTCCAGTTTGATCAACTACAGCGGTCCGCGAGAGCACCGACCCGGAGAGCTGCCATGAGAAAACGGAAGGGTAGTGAAGTGCTGCTGCGGCAGATGGGCGAATCGAATCGCGAGGCGTTTTTGAGCTGCGTTTCGCTGGCGATTGCGCTGGTCGGGATAGTGGCGCTAGGCGGAGGCTGCGCGAAGGCCAAGCCGGTCCACTACTATCAGATCATGTACCCGTCGAGCACGGTGGCCGGGGCGAACTCGCTGGATGTCTCGATCATGGTGCGCAATTTCTTGACCTCGCATTTGTATCGCGAAGACCGAATCGTGTTCGGGAATAATGCCGAGGAGATGGGCACCTACCAGAACGAGCGCTGGGCGGAAGCGCCTACGGACATGCTGCAGAATGCGTTGGTACGCGGCCTGCGCGCTTCGGGACGATTTCGCGGCGTGACCCATTTGCGCAGCGACTCGGAGGGCGACTTTATTTTGACTGGGCATTTGTTTGAGTTTAAGGAAATGGATGTGAATGGACCGCAGGCGCGGCTCACGTTTGATGTGGAGATGCGCGACGCTAAGACGAATCAGTTGGTATGGACCTACGCGTACAACCATGATGAGCCGGCCAACGGAAAAGCGGTGGCTGGCGTGGCTTCGGCCATGAGTAAGAACGTGGCAGATAGTGTGAAGCAGGTGCAGGCGGGGCTGGAAGAATATTTTCGGGCTCATCCTCCTAAATAGTTGGCTCCGAAGTTCCTTGGGTAAACGGCGATCCGGTTGACGAGTTGCGTCTTTGTGTTTGCGTGTCGTGCCAGCGCATCGCGGTATCGCCACCAGTAAAAAACACAATTCACCTGCAACTGGAAACTTGTTCTGGCTTACACTGGCATGAAGCGGAGATTTTTCCTGGCCACATCCCGGAGAGAGTCGTATTCCCATGAATGTGAACGTAGCTGCGAAGGGCCCGAAGATGGAAGCTGCCGAGCCGGTGAAGATGGCTTTCGATTTCCTGGATTTAAAAGCGCAGTATGCCGGAATTCGCGACGAGGTGATGGCGGCAGTCACGCGGGTGATGGACAGCCAGTATTTCATTCTTGGGCCGGAAGTGAAGCTGTTGGAAGAAGAGTTGGCAGCGAAACTGGGAGCGAAGCATGCAATTGGATGCGCTTCCGGTACCGATGCGCTGATTCTGGCGCTGCTGGCGGCGGGAATCGGCGCGGGCGATGAAGTGATTACTTCGCCTTTCAGTTTTGTGGCCTCGCCCGGCTCGATTGCGTATGTGGGGGCCAAGCCGGTTTTCGTGGACATTGATCCAGCCACCTTCAATATCGATCCCACCTTGATTGAGACGGCAATTACGGCGAAGACTCGGGCCATCATGCCGGTGCACCTGTTTGGCCTGCCCGCCGACATGAATCCGATTTTGGCGATCGCCAAGAAGCGGGGACTGTTGGTAATTGAGGATGCGGCGCAGGCGATTGGCTCCCGGTATGGGGGGCGGTCAAGTGGCACGCTCAGTGATTTCGGCTGCTTCAGCTTTTTCCCGTCGAAGAACCTTGGGGGAGTGGGCGACGGTGGGTTTATCACTACGAATGATGCTGCCATGGCGGAACGTTTGCAGATGCTTCGCGTTCACGGCAGCAAGCAGCGTTATTACCACGAACTGCTGGGCACGAACAGCAGGCTGGACGCAATTCAGGCTGCGGTGCTTCGGGTGAAGTTGCCGCACCTCGACGCTTGGGCGGCTGGCCGGACAAATCGTGCGGCGCGCTACCGGCGGCTATTCGAAGAGCGGGGACTGGCGAAGAAGGTTACCAGCCCAGCAGTGCCATCCGAGAAGTTCGAACACGTCTACAACCAGTTCACCATTCGTGTTCCGTTTCGGGACGAGTTGAAAGAGGCTTTGCGCAAGTCTGGAATTCCTAGCGAAATCTACTACCCACTCTGCTTGCATCTGCAAAAAGCGTTCGCCTACCTGGGATTGAAACAGGGAGACCTCCCCGTCGCCGAAAGAGCAAGCAGGGAAGTGCTGTCGTTGCCGGTTTATCCTGAGTTAAAGGATGAGCAGCAAGAGTTAGTGGTGAACGGTATTGCTGAATTCTTTCACAACAAGGGATGAGATTCACTGCTATCTGACGGGCGCGTTTCAAGGCGCAGAGTTCTCGTAGCAAAAATCGCAAATAATTTCGTGCCAGCCGTGCGGCGAAATGCATCGGGCAATTCCTATGCAGAAGTTTGCAGCAGTGCTATAGCGATTCACATCACTTCGTTTCTTGCTTCCAACTAATTACAACTACACAACTTACCCTGATTGCCCCGCTGCGAGCCAAAATCACGCGCTGAAATTCTCATCGTTTTCGTGATCGCATTTCGTCGTCATTTCTTCGTCTTGCAACTCCGAATCCCTGTTTATCCGCTTACTTTCATCGACTTACGAGTCAGTGGCGACGTCATGCCACGTTTGGTATCGCGAATGCCTTATAGAGGGCGAAGGTCAGAAAGAAAAAAGAGAAGCAGGCAGCAGGGAACAGGAAACAGAAAGAAAAAAAGGAAACGGGAGGCGTCATGACAGTCATTCTGATGGTTACGATGTTTGCGATTTTTCTGGCGATTGATTATTTGCGGAAGGGCACGGAAGTAAAGCAAGCGACAGAGGCCGAGCAGCCCGCCTCGGCTTCACCGCGTTTGGTGCCCAGCTTTGTTGCTGGATTTGAAATGCCCGACAACCGGCGTTATCACCAGGGCCACACCTGGGCATTGCAAGAGAGCCCAACGCTTGTCCGCGTCGGCCTTGATGATTTCGGCGCGCGGCTGGCAGGGAAAGTCGACGGCATCGTGCTACCGAAGCGCGGCCAATGGGTGCGCCAGGGACAGAAGTTCGCCACGTTGCTGCGTGACGGGCAAAAGACTGATCTCGTGTCGCCAGTGGAAGGCGAAGTTACTAACGTAAACGAAGCGCTGCTGAGCAATCTTTCTCTGAGCAATACTGATCCGTACGGCAAGGGCTGGTTCGTTTCGGTGCTCTCGCCTGATCTTTCCACCAGCTTCCGCAATTTGCTGAGCGGCAGCCTGGCACGGAAGTGGATGGCGGAAGCAGCCAGCCGCTTGCAGGCGCGGATACCAGCAATGGCCGGCGCGGTGGCACAAGACGGCGGCGTAGCGGTACATGACCTGACCGTGCAGATGCCATCGGAAAAGTGGGCAGAAATCACCCAAGAATTCTTCCTGAATTAGTCGACCGTTACCCCTGTTCCTGCAGGTAAGTACATACAAAGCAAGCAACAAGGTCCCGTCTCTCACGAGGCGGGATCTTTGTTTTTGGGCAACGCGATAGGAACGGTGATGAATAGCTTTGCTGGTGAGATATGCGGCAGCACGGGGTGACCCGAGTCACCTAGAAGGGTGACCCACTTCACGGGAAACCGCTTAATTCTTCCTCATACTTCTTATGGGTCAACGACCGCGCGGAAGGTTTCATCTCTGACGTGGCCATCCCTGTTGAACTTCCTTACAGTTCTTGGACATCGAATTTGCGTCGTTTGACCCGGATGTCCGGATGACTATCCGCCAGCGCTCCTTAGCCTCTCGCGAGAATAGGTAGAGCTTCATCTGTCGGAATTCGCAACATAGGAAAACCCAAATCCAGTCCGGAATGATTGGCCCAACCCGTGTGCCGGATTGGAATTCAGGGTCAGGGAGCGGGTATGAGCAAAGGCATTTTATACGATGCGACATTGTGCATCGGCTGCAAGGCCTGCGAAAAGGCTTGCGCTGATCACAACAATCTTCCGTATAACGACAGCATCGCCGCGGAAGAAAAACAATCCGAACACAAATTCACTGTGGTTTTGACCGCGAACGATAAGTTCATGCGGCGTTTGTGCATGCACTGCGAAGAGCCGGCGTGCGCCACGGTCTGCCCGGTAGGCGCATTTCACAAAACGGCAGAAGGACCGGTGGTGTACGACGTGTGGAAATGCATCGGCTGCCGCTACTGCATGGTGGCGTGTGCGTTTGCGCAGCCCAAGTACGAATGGGGATCACTGAATCCGCGTGTGCGGAAATGCATCATGTGCCCTGATCTCGTTGATGCGGGCCAGCAAACGGCGTGTGCGGAAATTTGCCCCACCGGTGCGACCAAATTTGGAGAGCGCGACGCGCTGATTGTCGAAGCCAAGGAGCGCATCCGGCAGAATCCGGGGAACTACGTGCCGCATGTGTACGGGCTGAAAGAAGTGGGCGGAACATCGGTGCTGCTGTTGTCCTCCGTACCGGTAGACCAATTCGGATATCCCACGGAAGAGAAGATCGGCGACATACCGCTGCCTGAATATACGGGGCGGGTGATGTCGCGCATGCCGGATTTCATCCCATTGTGGGGCTTGGTGCTGGGGGGCATTTACTGGGTAGCGAATCGCCGCGATGAAGTGGCTGCCGCGGAAGCGAAAGAAAAAAACGGAGGTGCGCGGTGAAGTTCAAGGTGACGTTCTGGAAAGTGCTGTTCGCCATCATCATGTGCCTGGGTGCTTATTCCGCGTATGTTCGCTACTTCCACGGATTGGGCGCCGTCTCCAACATGAACGATCAATTCCCATGGGGATTGTGGATCGGCTTCGACTGCCTGTGCGGGATCATGCTCGCGGCGGGTGGCTTCTGCATCACCGGTGCGGTGTATCTGTTCAAGATCGAACGGCTGCACAGCATCGTGCGGCCCACGGTGCTGACCGCGTTCCTCGGCTACTGCTTGTTCATCGTCGGGTTGCTATTCGACTTAGGGCGCCCGTGGTTCATCTGGCATCAACTGGTCTACATGAATTTGCACTCACCGATGTTTGAAGTGGGCATGTGCGTCATGACTTACACCACAGTGCTGTTTTTTGAATTTCTGCCCAACGTGCTGGAACGCTTCCACCTGCACACTCCGCTGAAGTGGATCAAGCGAATTATGCCGGTGATGGTGGTGCTGGGAATTCTGCTGTCCACCCTGCACCAGAGTTCACTGGGCTCGCTGTATCTGATTATGCCCAGCAAATTGCATCCTTTCTGGTATTCGCCGGCGTTGCCGTTCTTCTTCTTCGGTTCGGCCATCGCCTGCGGGCTGGCGATGACGATTTTCGAGTCGACGCTGAGTGCCAAGGCATTTGGCCGGAATCTGGAATTGCCGGTGTTGGTGGAACTCGGCGGCGCGCTGTTGGTGGCACTGAGCGTGAACGCGTTGTTGCGCTTGGAAGATTATTATCATCGCGGAATTCTGGGCATGATCGTGAAGCCCAGCTACGAAGCTTATTTTCTGTGGCTGGAACTCTCGCTGGCGTTTGTGATTCCGATTGCGATGTTGAGTTTTAAGAAGATTCGCCAATCGCCCAAGGGCTTGTATTTCGCGTCGATCAGCTGTCTGCTGGGCTTCGTCACCAATCGCTTGAACGTGAGCATCACTGGATTCGAGACCTGGGCCGGGCACCACTTTGTGCCCAAGTGGACCGAACTGATGATCACGCTGAGCATCGTCTCCGCCGGCTTCTTCATCTTTTCGATGTGCGTGAAGTATTTGCCAATTTTTGAAGATCACGGGCCCTATCAACCGATTCGCCAGCCGGAAATCGTCAGGGAGGATATTCCGGAGCTCTCACATGTCAGCCCTTAATGAAAAATCGCGGGCGCCCACCCTCTGGGCCCGGGTAACCGGCAGTCTCAGCTCGAAGCTGCTGGTCCTGCTGATATCGTCGATGGCCATTGTATTTGGCCTGCTGGGGTACTTAAACATCCAGCTGCATCGCAAACACCTGGAACAAAACGCGCTGGCCGATGCGGCGCGCATCAACAGCGTCATCAAGCGCAACACGTCGTACTACATGCTGCGGAATCAGCGCGACGGGCTGTACCACATCATCAGCGACCTGGCCAACGAGCCGGGCATGATTCGCATTCGCATCATTAATGATCAAGGGCGGGTCAGCTTTTCTTCCGATCCGTCCGAGACGAATAAGTTTGTGGATAGCTCGTTTGCGGTTCACGACGCCATTCCGCCGGGCGACACGCCATATCGATTTTCGGACCATGCACAGGCGTTCCGCACCTATAGATTGACGAGTGGAGAGCGAGCTCTGGGGGTAGTCAGTCCGATCGAGAACTCGGCCACATGTGCGTCCGCGGAGTGCCATGCCCATCCAGCCGCGCTCGCAACTCTTGGGGTACTCGACACGGACATTTCGTTGGCGAAGACCGAAGAGAGCGTCGCGGAGAGCACGCGACAGGTTCAGCTTTACACCATCCTTGCGATATTGGGCGTGGCACTGCTGAGCGCGGCGTTTGTGCGCCAAATGTTGCACGACCCGTTGACCGCGCTAACCGAAGGAACGAACCGCGTGGGATCCGGTGATCTGGGCTACCAGATTAAGATTCACACGCACGGCGAAATTGCGGATTTGGCGAGCTCATTCAACACCATGAGCTGCCAACTGAATGAAGCGCATAAGGAAATCAACGCATGGACGCGGACACTGGAAGATCGCGTGGAAGAAAAGACCCGCGAACTGAGTGGCGCGCATGAAGAGATGCTGCGCGTAGAGCGCATGGCATCCATCGGAAAGCTGGCGGCGGTCGTCGCGCACGAGATTAACAATCCGCTGGCGGGAATGCTTACCTATGCGAAATTGCTGAAGAAACGGCTTGGGCGGGAAGCGGAAGTGGATCAGGAAAATATCGGCATGCTGGATCTGATGGAGTCGGAAAGCCGGCGCTGCGGCGAAATTGTGAAGAACCTGATGACCTTTGGCCGGCCAACCTCGATGAACTGCGAGCCTGCGGACCTGAACGCGATCATGGATCGCTGTGTGCGCCTGGTGCAGCACCACTTAGAGCTGAAGAATATTGAGCTGCACCTCAAACTTGCACCTGAGCTACCCCATGTGCGCTGCGACGCCGGCCAGATCGAACAGGTGGTGCTGGCGCTGGTGATGAACGCGATCGACGCGATGTCTTCGAACGGCGGAAATCTGACCTTAGGCACGCGTGTCGTCGCAGGGACGGCGGACGTGCAAATCGAAGTGCGAGATGACGGCGTGGGAATGCCCCCCGAGATTCTGGCCAACATGTTTGAGCCATTTTTTACCACCAAGGAACGCGGACGCGGTTTGGGGCTAGGGCTGGCGATCAGCCGCAATATCGTGGAGCGCCACCAGGGAAAAATCGAGGTGTCTTCGGAACTCGGGAAAGGCACCACATTCAAAATTACGTTACCGGTGCATGCCAATGTTGCTTTGACCAACGCTCCGGTCGCAGCGGCAAGTTAAGGAGTGAAGAACATGGCGAACAAGGGGAATCTGCTAGTTGTCGATGACGAATTGATCGTGCGCGATTCGCTGGACAAGTGGTTTCGCGAAGAGGGATACCACGTCACGGTCGCGGAAAGTGCGCAGGAAGCGCTCGCCAAAATGGGTGGCCGGCGATTTGACCTGGCGCTAGTGGATATCAAAATGCCGGGGATCGACGGCGTCGAACTGCAGCGCCGGATGCACGAAATCGATGCGGAAATGCTGGTGATTATCATGACCGGCTACGCATCCGTCGAGACGGCGGTGGCGGCGCTGAAGAATGGGGCCTACGACTATGTCTCCAAGCCATTCGATCCGGACGACATTGCGCACACCGTGCATAATGCGCTTTCTCTGAAGCGGGCGCAGCAGGAAAACGCAAGGCTGCGCGAAACGGTGGCTGCGGTGTCGCGCCCCCAGGAAATCGTGGGGCAAAGTGCGGCGATGGCCCGCGTGTTCGAAGCGATTCAGACCGTTGGGCCCACGGAAGCTACGGTGCTCATCACCGGAGAAAGCGGCACGGGCAAGGAGCTTTGCGCTCGTGCGATTCATAGTGCCAGCCCGCGTCACTACAATCCGCTGGTGGTGGTTCACTGTGGAGCGCTCGCGGAAACGCTGCTGGAGAGCGAGTTGTTTGGCCACGAAAAAGGTGCGTTTACCGGCGCGCAATACCGCAAAAAGGGATGCTTCGAGGTGTCCGACGGCGGCACGATTTTCCTGGACGAAATTGGCGACATCAGCCTGAAGACGCAGACCGATTTGCTTCGCGTGTTGCAGGAGCACGAGATTACGCGGGTGGGCAGTTCGCACCCGATTCACGTCGATTTCCGGTGCATTGCCGCGACGAATAAAAACCTCGAGCAGTTGGTGGAAGAAGGACGCTTCCGCCCGGATCTGTATTACCGCCTGAATGTGTTTCAGATTCAGCTGCCGGCGCTCCGGGATCGCAAGGGCGACATCCCGGTGTTAGTCGACCATTTTGTGCGGAAATTCTGCGCCTCGATGAACAAGCGCATCACCCGTGTTTCTCCCAATGCGATGGCGCTGCTGGATCGTTATCAGTGGCCCGGCAACATCCGCGAACTGGAAAATGCCATCGAACGCGCCATGGTGGTGGCGCAAGAACCGGAAATTCGCGAAGAAGATTTCGCGCTGCGGCTGGCGGTTGCGGAACACACCACGCGTACGCTGGACGATATGGAACGCGCGCATATTCTTGCCGTGCTGGAAGACTGCAAAGGGAACCAGACACTAGCGGCGGAAGTGCTCGACATCGATCGAGTCACACTGCATAACAAACTGAAGCGGTATGGTTGGAAGAGAGCGGCAACGGCAGAAGCGCTGTGAACCGGATTCAATTATTGCCGTTCGGGGCAATGCGGCCCGATATTCTTTCGGACCTGTGCGAAGGCCTGGCTGCCGAATTCGCGGTGCCTTGTGAAGTGCTGCAGACGGAAACTGATCCGGCATTCGCATTCAACGTTACCCGGCAGCAATACTCCTCGACGGAAATTCTTGCGGCGATGAGCGCGCGGGCAACTCCGGATACCTGGAGACTGCTGGGCGTGACCGCGCACGACTTGTACATTCCGATTTTGACGTTTGTGTTTGGAGAAGCGCAGTTGGAAGGGCGTTGCGCGGTGGTGTCGACGAAACGATTGGGCGAAGGATTCTACGGATTGCCGGAAGACGCGCTGCTGTTTCGAAAGCGACTGCTGAAGGAATCTGTGCACGAACTGGGGCACACGCTTACATTGTCGCATTGCGAAGACTACCAGTGCGTGATGGCGCCCTCGCACGGAGTGGAATGGATCGATCTGAAGACCCACCGTTTTTGCGGGGTTTGCCGGACGCGTGTGCCAAGCCGCGCCACGATCAGCGCCGGAAAACGTTAAATCACAGAGTCCAGCTAGGCTTGCTGGGCTTCGCTGGTCGCAACATGGGCAGGCTGCTTGCGTGGAACCAGCGTTCGAACGACCACATACAACAGCGGGATAAACAACAGATTGAGAGAAGTTGCCGCGAGCATACCGCCAAAAACGGTGGTGCCGACGGAGACGCGGCCAGCCGCGCCCGCGCCTTGCGCGATCATCAGCGGCACAACGCCAAGGATGAAGGCCAGAGATGTCATCAAGATCGGGCGCAAGCGAATTCGCGCCGCTTCGATTGCGGCGTCCAAAGTGCCCAAGCCTTCGTCCTGCAACTGCTCCGCAAATTCCACGATCAGAATCGCATTTTTACTGGAGAGGCCAATCAACATAACCAGGCCGACTTGGCAGTAGACGTCGTTCGTCAGGCCGCGTAACGAAATTGCGCCCAACGCGCCGAGCAACGCGACCGGCACGCCCAGCAAAACGATAAACGGAAGAACGTAGCTTTCGTATTGAGCGGCGAGCGTCAGGTAAACGAACACCAATCCCAAGCCGAAAAGGATGGCAGCTTTGCCGCCTGATTCAATTTCCTCAAGAGACAGACCACTCCATTCGTAGGTCATGCCCTGCGGCAGAATCTTTTTCGCGAGGGTTTCCATCTCCGCGAGGGCTTGTCCGCTGCTCACGCCAGGAAGCGCCGAGCCATCAATTTCCGCCGAGCGGAACAGGTTGTAGTGAGTGATGACTTGCGGGTTGGCGGTTTGCTGGATGTCGACCACGTTATCCAGCGGAATCATTTTGCCAGTGTCCGAGCGCAGATAGTAGGTGCGCATATCTTTCGCTTCGTTGCGGAATTTCTGGTCGGCCTGCACGTAAACGCGATAGGAACGGTTGTTGAAGTCGAAGTCGTTCACGTACACCGAGCCCATGAAGACTTCGAGCGCGTCGGTGACCTGGCTCAGCGGAATCTGCAGGCTCTTGGTTTTCTCGCGATCGATCTGCACCAGGAATTGCGGATCGTTGGCGGTAAAGCTGGTGAAGAGCCCAGCTACGCGATTGCTTTGATTGCCGGCAGCGACCAGCTGATTGGTAGTATTGGCTAGCGTTTGCAGGGTATTTCGCCCCAGATCTTCAACGATGAAGGTGAACCCGCCAAATTCGCCGAGTCCTTGCACCGCGGGAGGATTGAAGGGAACAACGAGTCCGCCGGAAATTCCCATCAACGGTCCGCGCAACTTCTCTACCACGGCAGAGCCGGAGTGTTCCTTGCCCTTACGCTGGTTGAATTCTTTGAGATTGATGTAGATGATGGCGCGGTTGGAGGCGCTGCCGGCAAAACCGAAGCCCACGATGGTGAAAGCGCCGTCAATTTCAGGAACGTGCGAGAGCGTTTCTTCTACCTTGGCGCAAACGTCCTGAGTGTACGAGAGCGAAGCGCCTTGTGGGGTCTGAACAGCGATAACCAGGTAGCCCTGATCGTCCTCGGGAATAAATCCTTGGGGAATCTTGTAGTAGAGATAGCCGGCACCCGCCAGAGCAATCGCGAATACCAAAAGCCCGATATATTTATATTCGATGACGCCGTGCAGAACCCGTTTGTAGAAGTGCGAGCCGGATTCGAAGGCACGGTTGAAGGCTTGGAAGCCGGACCACTGCGCGCGTTCGCGATGATGGCCCAGGAAAATGGCGGAGAGCGCGGGCGTGAGAGTCAGCGCGTTGAACGCGGAAATTGATACGGAAAAGGCGATGGTCAGCGCGAATTGCCGGAACAAGATTCCGGTGGTGCCGGGGAACAAAGAAACCGGCACGAACACCGCGACCAGCACGAGAGAAGTGGCGATCACCGCTCCGGCGACTTCTTTCATGGCCACGCTGGCGGCGTTGTGCGGCTCGGAAATTCCTTCGACGATATGGCGCTCGACGTTTTCGATCACCACGATGGCGTCGTCGACGACCAGACCGGTGGCCAACGTGATGCCGAAAAGAGTGAGCGTGTTGATCGAGAAGCCGAGAACCTTGACGAAGATGAAGGTGCCGATCAGCGACACCGGAATGGTGATGGCCGGGATGAAGGTGCTGCGCCAGTCTTGCAGGAAGACGTAAATGACCAGCACCACGAGGACGATGGCCTCAAGCAGCGTCGTCAAAACGTCGCGAATGGATTCGCCAATGACGGTGGTGGTGTCAAACGCGACGGCGTATTTTAGTCCCGGGGGAAAACCTTTGGAGAGAAGGGCGAGTTCTGCTTTAGCAGCTTTGTCGACGTCGAGTGCGTTGGCGCCGGGAAGTTGGGTGACGCCCAGGCCGACGGCATCGTGGCCATTGAAACGCAAGATCGAGCTGTAGTCCTCGGCTCCCAATTCGGCGCGGCCGACATCCTTGATGCGAACCAAGGTGCCGTCGGTGCCAGTCTTCAGGATGATATTTTCGAATTCTTTGGGCTCGGTGAGGCGGCCAATGGCGCGCACGCTGATCTGATAGGCCTGTGCGTCGTTGGATGGCGGCTGACCGACCTGCCCGGCAGCGACTTGAACGTTCTGCTCTTGAAGCGCTGCCAGAACGACCGTTGCGGTCAGGCCACGCTGGGCCATGCGTGCCGGATCAAGCCACAGTCGCATAGCGTATTTGCGTTCACCAAAAATAAAAACATCGCCAACACCTTTGACGCGTTTGAGCGCGTCTTTGACGTAAACGTCCAGATAGTTGCTGAGAAACAAGCTGTCGTACTGGGCATTTTCAGAATACACGCCGGCGCCAAAGACAAAGCCCGAAGCTTGCTTGGTGATGATGATGCCGGTGTTTTTCACTGCGTTGGGCAGACGGCCCAAGGCCTGGTTGACGCGATTCTGCACGTCGACGGAAGCGAGATCGACGTCGCGCGAAACATCAAAAGTGATGGTGATACTGCTGGTGCCGTCGTTGCCGCTGGACGAGGTGATGTACTTCATTCCGGGCGAGCCATTGATGGCCTGCTCGAGCGGAATGGTGACGGCCGATTCCACGGCCTGCGCGTTGGCGCCGATGTAGCCGCTCGAAACCACGACCTGCGGAGGAGCCAGATTGGGGAATTGCGCGATGGGCAGCGAGGGAATGGCGATAGCGCCGCCCAAAATAATCAGCAGGGCGCAGACAGTCGCGAACACCGGGCGCTTAATGAAAAAATCGACGAACAAATCCGTACTCGCCTTTCTCGCGAACGCACGCTCGGCCCGGTGAATGCCGTGTGGAGATTAACGGGCCAGCGATGAACTAGAGCTTGGTTCGGCACTGCCAGCTTTTGCAGCATTGCTCTGGATTTGCTCAGCCACCGGAGCTCCATCTTGCAGAAACTGTGTACCCGAAATGATGATGTGGTCGCCGGCCTTTACGCCGTCGAGCACCGCGTAATCGTTGCCCACAATTTCGCCGAGTCTTAGAGTGCGCTGCCGGGCCACGGTCTTATCGCCTTCCTTCACCGCGACGAATGCGAAAAACTGCCCATTGATGCGCAGAACAGAAAGCACCGGAATCACCGTGCCTTCATGCACGCCCCAAGTGATCTGCGCGCGAACCTGCTGGGCGACACGCAGATTGGCCTTGGGATTACTGACCGCAGCTTTGGCCAGTACTGTCTGCGTTTCGGTATCCACTTGCGGAGAAACGAAGGTGACTTGCGTTTCGGTGCGCACCGCGCCTAATTCATCCAGTAATTTAACCGGTAGGCCGGGATGCAGGTCTCTGGCGTGCGACGCGGGAATATAAAGATAAGCCTCGAGCGCGCCCGGCTCGTCGACAGTCGTCAGCACCGTGGTGACGGCAACGCGATCGCCCATGCGCACCGGGATGTCTCCGATGATGCCGTCCATAGGCGCGCTGACCCTGTAATAGCGGAGTTCTACCTGCTGCTGCTGCAATTGCTGTTCGAGCGATTTCAGTTGGGCCACGGCGGAATCGTAATTGGCTTGCGCATTGTCGTATTCCGATTTGCTGATCACGCCTGCATCGGATAATTTCTGGGCGCGTTCCCAATTTGTTTTCGCGAGTCGCACGGTAGCTTCTTGCGCGACGCGAGCCGCGTCCTGACTACTGACAAAGGCTTCCTGCTTCAGTGGATCGATTTGCAGCAGAGGCTCGCCGGCTCGGACGCGGTCACCAGACTTGACGAAGATCTTGGTGACGTAGCCTTCCACCTGCGGGTTGATGGTCGCGGAGTGCCGGGACTTCAGGATGGACAGGTACTCGGTGGTATCCGCGATCTTTTCCGTCGACGCGACCAACACCTGCACCGGCATGGCTTGGGGCGCATTTCCTGCCGCGCCATCCGCGGAAGACTTGGCTCCGCAGGCGTTCAGGTAGCCGACGGCAAGCCAGACGATCGCCAGTGAACACGCGAGGCGCGAAGCTCGCACACGAAGACTGGCAAATTTGGACACGACATAGGAAGCGGTTCGCATGATGGTTGCAACCTGCCATTTTACGACAGGCAGGCACAGCTAGACAAAGATTCGATGATTAGACGCACTAGGGAAACAGTCGTCACCGGAAGAGTTTGAGCGGAAATTACTTAGTACATGTCGGAGGGATCGATCTTCTTGCCCGACAAGCCCAGTTGCAGCACTTCCACATTTTCGGGCCGGTCGAACACCTTGCCAGGGAACAGACGCTTAGTAAGCACGCGAATCCCGCCGAAAGCGACGCCCAGACCGGTGGCTACGCCCAGGAACAGCCCGGTAAACAGGAAAATCTTGGAGAGAATGACGACCCAGGGAGGGTCGGTGGCGGTCTGTCGCGGTTCATTCCAGGTGACTTGGGTTTCGTAGTTGACCTGATCGCGGAGGGCTTGGGCGTATTGATCCGACGAAGGAGCAAACACCAGGGCCAGCACCGACGCTTTGCGCTCAATAGTTATGCCGGACTTCTTGTTGGCGGAAGGCAGAGCTTCTTCGAGGTGGTGCAAATGCTGCTCGGCCAGCTGTGGCGTGGGGTATTCCAGCAGCAACAGCACGCCGCCGTCGCGGTCCGAGTGGTAGCGCGCCAGCATGGCTTCAACGCCATTGGTAAAGCCAACCTCTCTAGCCAGTCCCGCAAGGGCGCCTTGGTCCAACGAAGTCATGGCGGCGCGAAAGCCTTCCGGTCCGAGTGCGTATTTTTCGGAGCCGAAGATACGCCAATTCTCAGGCAGATAATTTTTCACTGGCGGCAGCGGAGTGGTATCAGCCTTGGCCTTTAGCGCGCCAACGACGTCGTGAAGATTCTCAGGTTTTACGTTGGGAGAAAGCGTTGCCTGCACAACGAAGTTGCCGATTAGGAATCGGCCATCGGTCTGGCCCAGCGCGGAATTCTCGCCCAGCCCCATGTTGCGCATGCCGGGCGCGAGCAAGAAGGTATAGAACTCATAAGCGCTGCTGGGATCGTGCAACTGGAAAACGCGCAGGGTAACTTCGTCGCTGTCGTTGGCGCTGCGATAGGTGCGCTCCTCGATGCTGGTGAGTCCAGCCTCCTGCAGAATCGTGTCGCCGTTCGCCCACTGCGACCAGTTGGCGCCCAGATCCTTAGGAATGATGGATTTGGCGGGAGCGGTCGCGCTCCAGTCGCCGAAGCGATCGGGCAAGACAGGCGAAGTTTGCGCCACTGTGGCCAGGGCGAAAAACAACGTCAGCAACAAGAAACTACTAATACGGCGCATGCACACCTTTCATTAGATGCCGAAACCCTATTTCTGGTTCCTGGACGATTCCACGGCGGGGACGATCGTGGGTCGCGAGGGACGGCTAGTGCCATTGACGGCCATGCTGTTCAGGCTTTGCAGATAGTCGGCAACGCCCTGGTATAGACCCTCAGCGACGCGCTGGCGATGTTCGGGCTTCTTCAGAAGTTGTTCGTCCGCGGGATTGCTGAGGAAGGAAATCTCCGTGAGGATCGAGGGCATATCGGCCCCGATAAGCACCACGAAGGGAGCTTTGCGTACGCCACGATTCTTGACCGGCTTGGCAGTCTTCTGAATGCGCTTGGACAGGGAATCTTGAATATCTTCGGCCAATTCCTTGGACTCGTCGATTTTTTCGGTGCGGGCAATCTTCTTAACGATATCTTCAAGGTCGTGGATGCCTTGCTGCGAAACAGCGTTTTCGCGTGCCGCCACTTCCATAGAATCGGCGGAACCGCGCATGTTCAGGTAATAGGTTTCCACGCCGCGCGCCGCATGGTCGGGACTGGAATTTGCGTGTATCGAGACGAAGAGATCCGCCTTGGCGTCGTTGGCGATGCGGGTGCGATCCTCCAGCGGGATGAAGGTGTCGTCAGAGCGCGTGTAGACGATTTCCGCGCCGGGTAGCTTCTGCTGAAGCATCTTGCCGAGCCGCAGTGCGACGTCGAGACACAAATCTTTTTCCATCAAGCCAGTGGGGCCGATGGTGCCGGTGTCGTGGCCGCCATGTCCGGCGTCAATTACGATGCGCCCAATCTTCAGACCCAAAGCGCGGGTCAAGGTCGATTGGCCGTCGCGGGTGGGTTGCGGGGTGACGGCGGGCTGCGTATTGTCTGCCTTTACGGTGCTCGCGGAGTTCGAAGATTTGCTGCGAGAGACCTTAGCGGAAGGAAGATCAGCCTTGGGAGCAGGCGTGATGGACTTGGGGACGTAAGCAGCAGCCGTGGTCGCGGGAGCAGAAGCGGGCCCCGAAGAGGTGGTCGCCGGGCTGACCTCCGCCGACACTCGTGCCGAGGGCTGCGAAGCCGGTGAGTCTGCGATTTCTTCCGGAGCCGGGTCAGTGACTGCCGAAGCCACAGCGATAGCCGATTCTGTTGGACTTGGCTTCAAAGGCTGGCGGCCGCTGCGATTGGAATGCGCCGTTTGCACGCCGTCAGTTTTAGGAGACGTGCTGTACAGTTCGATCAACAGCCGCGAAGGCTTCTTCATCAATGTCGCGGCATAATCTTTCACGTCGGTTACATCCATGACCACGCGCACGATGCCGGCTTTGTTTTGTGCTGCGCGTACGGCGGTGAGCAGCGTTCCACTTACTTTTATATTTTCGCGGGCCACGCTCGGGCTCAACCGCGCGGCATACAAATCAAAATAAATGCGGTCGGGATTGGCGATCCTGCCTGACACGTACTGCACGGAATCTTCCAGTTCGATGATGATCTCGGTGCTGTCGGGCGTTACGTTGGTGCGGATTCTCTGGACGCGAGGGACGGCGCCAGTGTTGGTGTCTTCGCCACCGCTGATAGTGGCTTTGCTATCGACTGCGACGCTTTCCGTCCTTGGCGCCGCTACGTTGGAAGCTGCCGGAGCCGTTCCACCGTTCTTGGTAGTAGCATCGCCCGACTCGGTGTTTCGCTGCAGCGCCAATTCCGCCAAGGCTTCCTGCACTTCGCGCTTGCGCGGCGAGCGCGGATAATTTTTCTGAAAATCCTGGTAAGTCTTGGTAGCCGCGATGGGATCGCCCAATTGATCCTTTTGCAGCTTGGCCATGCGCAATTGCGCGTCTTGCACATACTTGCTGGTGGGATATTCGCGAATCAGGAATTGATACGCTTCGGCAGCAGCTTCGTAGTAGCTGCGCCCGAAGCGGTCACCCATTTCGGTGTTGAGTTCGGCGACGGCCAGCAACGCGTCGGGGACTTCCATGGCGCGCGGCGTAATCAAATAAACGCGCTGGTAGCAGACGGAAACTTTCTTGTAATCGGCGAGGGTGCGCTTATCCCATGGCTTGGCATTCAAAACGGCGCGCATTTCTTCGGCGCGAGCGAATTGCGCGCTGGCTGCTTCGCGCTTCATGGAATTATTTGCGGTAGCGGCACGGGTGAGGCAGGGAAGAACACAAATGGCAAGCAGGGCGAAACCCAGCGAAACGCGGGCGAAACTCATGTGGAAAACGTTACGGCCCCAAATCATACTGCGCTGCTTCCCCCCAAACGAAAACCCGACTGCGACTTCCCCCCACGGCACTTACCCGCTTACTTCGCCCTTACTTACTCGTTCGTAAAAACAATTCGTCCATTTCCATCCGCTTGCGGGCGAATCGGATTCGGCCTGACGAACGCGTTGTCCAATCGGCCGGAGCCGGGACGGAAGTATGCGTTCTGCACCTTCTGCACGTAGTTGCGGGTTTCCCGGTAGGCTGGAACCCCGTGGGCCCGATCCACAGCCCCTTCACCAGCATTGTACGCCGCAAGCGCCAAGTCGAGGTTGCCATTATATCGTTCCAGTAGCGTCTTGAGATAATGAACCCCGGCGTCGACGTTCTGTTGCGGGTTGAAGACGTCGTTTACGCCAAAGCGGCTGGCGGTGGTCGGGATGAGTTGCATCAGCCCCAGTGCGCCTTTACGCGAACGCGCGGCAGGATTGAAGTTAGACTCGGTCTCGATCACGGCACGAACCAGGGCGGGATCGACATTGTGACGTTGTGCGGCTTCCCTGACAATCTTTTCCACGCCATCGCGGTCGATGCTCAGCGCAGCGCGGTTCTGCCCCATGTTCATGAAGGCAATCTCGCCCCCACCTAAGTAGATGTTCTTAGGAGTTGCGGCAGCATTTAAATTCCCAATGTTTTTCATTTTCACCAAGGTCGGCGGATCCGCGTTAACGAAGATCCGGCGACCGTCAATGTTGGTGGCGGAAGTAATCTGCGCTTGCGCTTTTTGCGCAACGAACAACGCGCCTAACACGATGATGGAAAACGCGATTGCGAATCGAATGGAGACGAGCTGAGGGCTTCGAAGAATGAGCCTTGGGCAAGGCATGGATCGAGTGTCTGCGTTCATCTGCGGGGCACCCTGGGTGGAGCAAAGAGCCGCATCAGTTGGTGTTTCTAGGGAAGCCTAGCCTACGTGCAAGTG
>JBAVNY010000151.1:0-9050 GCA_049691535.1 Candidatus Acidiferrum sp. | reverse complement strand
GCATTCAGCCCCGCCTGCATCGCCGGATTAATGTCACTCCGCGGACTGTTCCCGATCATCCATCCATACGTCTTCACAATTTTGTGTTTGTTCACCAGCAGCCCGTACGTCTTTGCGTCCTTCTCCGCAACAATTTCAATCGCCTCAAAAAATCCCTGCAGTCCCGACCGTTCCACCTTCGCTGCCTGCTCCGCCGGTTCGCCCTTGGTAAACAAAATCAATCGATGTCGCGTCGTCAAATACGCCAGCGTGTCCGGCACTCCATCCAGAATCTTCGGCGGCGTGCGCTCCAGTTCCATCACCCGCTGATGAACCTTCGCCAGAATTTCCCGCTGCGCCATCTGGTCCGACAACTTCAGATACGTCTCCTCCAGCGAACGCCCGAAGCACCTCACTCCATATCCGTACTGCCGGATATTCTTCCGTTCCGTCTCATTTAAAATGTGTCGTATGTACGCCCGGCTGTATCCGCAAGGCTCCACCAGGCTGATGAAATCCTCAATCAGCTTTTCGAAAAAAACATTGTTTTCCCAGAGGGTATCGTCCGCATCAATCAGCAGCGTGTTGCGTTTCATAGCCCGGTGCGTTCAACTCTCAAATCGCGCCTCTCACCCGATCCATCTTCGTTCCGCAAAACTTCATCACTATATCAGTCTCGCCGATCCCGCGCTTCATCACGCACGCGCGCTCTGACCGGCGCACTCCGCATCCACTCGGACCCAAACGCTTACGCCGTCTTCCGCTGCCCCACCGCCAACTTCTCCAATATCCCACGCGCCACTTTTTGCAGCTCCCCGAATTGCGTCAAATACTCCTGAAAATCGTGGTTTAGCTTTTGCGCCTCCTGCGGCCCCAGTTGATTGCGCAGAATCATATCCCGCAACTTCACCGGATGCGGCAGCAACGCCTCTTCCTGCAATTCTTCCAACGCCTGTTGTGGATTGTAGTGATACATGCCAGCTCTCCTGAATTGCCAGCGCGGCAATTCCTGCAACTATCCTATTCTACGCAAAACGCAACTTTATGATTGGATTTGCTGTTAAAGGATCGCGGTCCGACCCCTTTTTACGCCGCGGAGGCCCGCAGCGGCACAAACTCATACTTATCGATCTTGGCGGCTATTCCCACTTTGCCGTTGTTGGTGGATTCTACTCGTACCACGTGCCCGTGACACTTGATATTCACGTCGCCCGCAGAAATCACCTGCTGCGGCAGCGTCAGCACAAAATCAATCTCATTCCCTTTTTCGAATTCGCCTTCCGCCAAAAAGTACAGCCCGCGATAACTTACGTCTCGCGTTTGCGCCTTCAATTCACTTCCACCGCTCCCGCCATCGCGCGTCATCACCCGCACCGGCAGCGTCATTACGAATCGTCGTGCCTCGCGGCGGTCGGAAAGTTCGCCCATTCGGGCCCCCTTTGACGGTTACAACCGGAACGTAACACCCGTTACATCAAACTGCAATCCGATTTTCCTCTTTTTTTAAGCTCTAGTACGAGATTGTTCCGTTGTGGCCCGTATAGGACTGCCCCCTCTCACGCCTCACACTTTGACTTCCGCTTGTCCAGCTGTAGCAATGACCTTCAGGCCAGCGGCCTTCCACTTGTCCGAAGAAAACGTATTGACCCTGTTACACTTTTCTCGGCCAATGCGTATTGCCCACGAGTCCCGCACCTTCTTTATCGACGGCCCTGCCGGCCGTCTCGAATCCATTCTATGGACGCCAACCCGCAGCGGCCCTCCAACTCTCGCTGCCGTCATCTGTCATCCGCATCCACTCTTTGGTGGCACTCTTCACAACAAAGTCGTCTACCAAGCCGCAAAGTCCCTCGACGCTCTCGGCATTCCAATTTTGCGTTTCAATTTTCGTGGCGCAGGTCTCAGCGCCGGCTCTCACGATCGCGGCCAGGGAGAACGAGGTGACGTTCAAGCCGCCATCGATTTCCTCGCTTCGAAATTTCCTAATACGCCGTTGCTTCTCGCCGGTTTCAGTTTTGGCAGTTGGGTCGGTCTCCGCGTAGGTTGCGCCGACCCTCGCGTCACGGAATTAATAGGCCTAGGTATACCGATAAACAGTTCTGATTTCTCCTACCTCAAAACGTGCACGAAACCAAAACTCTTCGTTCACGGCGCCAACGACGAACACGGTGCACGTAACAAGGTCGCCGAAGTAGTTGCAGCCCTACCCGGCGAAAATAAATTAGTCTTCGTCGAAGACGCCGACCACTTCTTCGCCGGCCACCTCGATCAACTCGATCAGGCCATCACCGATTGGCTTACCCGCCGCCACCCGGAATTGCACTCGCTCTAAGCCGTCTCGCCCCGCGTAAACAAATTATTGAATTGTTCTAATCCCGCCGGCGGAATACTCACCAGCCGACCATTCGCTTCCACATGCGCCGTCCGCGACATTCCCACCAGCGCTGTCGTAATCCCCGGTGCCGATCGCGCAAACTGCAGCGCCCGCTCCACATCGTTATCCAATCCCAAGGCGCTGGCCACAAACGTCGGCAAATTCTGCGCCACCTGCCCCTGCAGCAGCGAAGCGCTCGCCACCAGCGTCAATCCCAATTCGTGCGCCGCTTCCATCACTGTCTTGCTCGTGCCGCCGACGCTCTGGTTCCCCAACGTCAATGCTTCCGTCATCGCCAGATTAAACGGCAGCTGGATAATCCGGAACCGGTGCTTCTCGCCAGCCACTTCTTTCGCCAGCCGCACGAACTCTTCCAGTTGCATCGCGTCCCGCTCTTTGCCTTCCTGCCGGAATCCATTCCACGTCGCCATCCCGTAATACTGAATTCGCCCCTTAGCCGCAGCGCCCTCCAGAAATTCAAACGCGCTTCGCACTCGCTTCAAAAACTCCGGCTTGGCCACTTCGCCCAATTGCGTCTCCGGATTGTGCAGGTAATACACGTCGATCGTTTCCACTCCCAGGTTCTTCAAGCTGCGAATGATCTGGTTCTCCAAGAAGCGTGGCGTCATACAGTGGCTCCCGCCCGCAATATCCTTCGCCGTGAAAATCCCTCGCTGGATATATTCCTCAAAAAAATATTTATTCGCGTCAGCCGGCATGTTTCCATCCGGCGTCAAATATCCGCCCTTGGTGCATACCACTAGCTCATCGCGCGAGAATCCCTTGTTGGCCAACACCTTCAGCGCCGTCCCGATATTCCGCTCACTTCGTTGGAAACGGTAATTGATCGCCGAATCCATTACGTTGATTCCCGCTTCCACCGCCGCCACAATCGCCGCCGTGTAGCTCGCGTCCGTGCCTTCATTTGGCTGCCCCAGATACGTTCCCACCCCCAGCGACGACACCACCAACTCCTGTGCCTCCCGGAAGTGTCCATCCGCCGCATGCCCCTGAAATTTTTCCGCGTACTTCTTCGTTCCTTCTAACGTCGCCCCTCGACTCATTTCGCTCCCTCGCTTTTTCTCTGCCCCTCTACCTTGCTGCTTTTTTCCGGTTCATCCTTCTTCGGCATCAGCAATCGTTAACATGCCCGCAAAATTCTTCGATACGGCCAATCCTTCTCCCGAAAAAATATCTCCCCATCCCGCGGATTGCTGTAAAACCATCGCGCCACCAGGCTCAGGTTCTCTCCCAGTTCTGTCGTACTCTGCTGCACGCTCGCCACCGGCACTGGCGTCGTCATCACGCCTTCAATGTACTCCCGCACTGCCTCTTCCGCCGATCGCGGTTGGCTCGTATCCCCAAACGTCAGAAAAAATGGCTCCGCCAACCTGCCCCCGCGCACCGCATATATTCCTATTGTCTGCTCTTCTGTCGTTCCCTGCAGGATTACCGCGTCCAACTCCTGAACCCTTCGCGCAATTTCCGGCCGTCCGCGCAGTACGTCATCCAACTTCTCAATCTTTTTGTGGATCGCCGCCGCCCGCTCGAAATCCAACTCCTCACTCGCCTTCTCCCGCTCTTGCTCGAACCCCGCTTCCAAAGACCCGCCACTCGTATCCAAAAACGTCACCAACCGCTTCACCTCCGCGTCGTACTCTTCCTTCGTGCATCCCGCGAAGCACGGCGCCAGGCACATCTTCATCTCCGAATAAATACACCCCGGAAAACTTGGATCGCGGCGAATCTTTATCTGGCAGCGCCGCACCTTAAAAAAATCCAGCATCTTCTCCGCAAACGCCTCCGCGGAACGCCGCGAACCAAACGGCCCGTAATACGTCCCTCCGCTGGGCATCCCGTGATCGTCCACCGCAATTCGCCGCGTCACATAGCATCGCGGATACGCATTGCGCAGATTCAACTTCAGAACCGCCGCAGGCTTCAACCGCAGCAGGCTCGTATAGCCCTTCGGAAATATTCGTTTCGCGTTCTGGTAATACGTCAGCGTCTGTTCGAACGTCGATCCCGTCTCCCGGTACCGCACCGCCTTCGCAAACTCGCGTAAGTTCAGCCGCTTGCTCGTGGTGTCCGGCGGCCCCAGCAATCGTTGTAGCCTACGGTGCAAGTCCGCCGTACGAATTAAATAAGGCTCCGCTTCGGCCTCCCGCCCTTCAATCAGGCACACCGCGGCCCGCGGCGGCAACAGCGAGAAAAATTCTCTGTCTTGTTCGGGATTGAATTCCAGTCCTGCGTCCAGTTCCAGCACTACGTCAGCATACTACTCTTGCTCCGCGAAGACCTGCGCGTCCCTACGCTTTTTGCAGCGCCGTTTCTCCGCTCACGTGCAATTCCTGCAACTCACTGTTCATTTGCTGCCGGTACAACATTCTCCGTACCAGCACCGTGGGCCACAACGCCCGCCACGTCATCAAACATGCGCCCTTCCAGGTTAAACGGTAATGCGCCCCGCCATCGGCCAGATACATGTACCCAATCTTTTCATGTCGCGCGCCGTACCGTTCCACCACCCGCACCATTCTCTGGATTTCCAATCCCTTCGGCTCGCCCTGCGCGGCAAATCCATTTGCGTACTTCGCCAGCAGTTGACGGTGTACGTCGTACAACGCTTGCGGCTCGCAGATCTTCGGGAAACGAAACACGCGATAATCCGGATTATTCGGCGTCAGCGGCAAAATACTGTTCGTATTCGTCTCAATCAGCGTTCCATTCGTCAGCCGCGTCGAAAACTCAAAATATCCCGCCACTTTGCCCGGCGATACCACCACTGTCACATTGCTGAAATCATTTGTCTGCCGGTTCACAAAATACGCTACGAAGCTCTTCGTGTCGCTCGCCATCTCTCCGCAGTTGTAGCAGCCGATCAACTCAAATCCCAGGCTCTGCATTTGCGGAATGCGTGGCGCAAACTGCGAACTCGCCTCCATCGGCAGTTCGTCTAGAGGTACACCCACCGGCTCGCACCGCGTTGCAAATCGAAATGTGCTTCGCAGCGCGATCGGTCCCAACACGTGGAAGAATCCCACCGCCATTGCCACATCTTGCCAAATGTTTTCGAACATAAGCTGAATTCGCGCCCCGCGCGACTCCTCCGCCTTCTGGGAACACTTTTGTTTGTTTTCAGTATTGAGGAGAGAAGGGAATCACGAGAGGATTAAACCGGAGCTAGTTGCCAAATCGTAAATATAAACCACTAAGACACAATCAGATATCTTCGCTGGCGCTCAAATTAAGGTTTGGCCATCAACCCCACAGCGCAGCTCATCTAAGCTCAAGCTGGCGCCAACTCAGGCCCGCAGCACCCACGACGCAATCACCAGCCGCTGTATCTCGCTGGTTCCTTCATAAATTTCCGTAATCCGCGCATCCCGGTACGCCCGCTCCACCGGATACTCCCGGCTATATCCATACCCGCCGTGAATTTGGATCGCCTTGTGCGTCACTCGCGTAGCCATTTCGCTGGCAAACAGCTTGGCCACCGACGCCTCCAGGCTAAACCGCGCTCCACTGTCCTGCTTCCACGCCGCCTTGCGCACCAGCAGCCGTGCCGCATCAATTTCCGTGGCCATATCCGCCAGCATGAATTGGATTGCCTGAAACTGCGAAATCGGGTGCCCAAACGCCATCCGCTCCTGCGACCATTTCAGCGCCGCCTCAAACGCACCCTGCGCGATTCCCGTCGCCTGCGATGCAATTCCAATCCGCCCGCCATCCAGCGTCGAGAGCGCTACCTTATATCCTTCGCCCTCGTTCCCAATCCGGTTGCCCTCCGGCACTTCGCAATTCGCGAACACTAGTTCGCTGCACGCCGTCGCATTAATTCCCAACTTCTTCTCTTCTTTCCCGACCCGAAACCCTGGCGTCCCTTTTTCCACGACCAGCGCCGTAATCCCTTTTTCGCCCCTTGCCGGGTCGGTATTCACATACACAATCGCCGCGTCCGCCACCCCGCCATTCGTGATCCATGCCTTCGTTCCATTGATCACGTACCCGTCGCCCTTCTTCACCGCCTTGGTTCGCAGCGCCGCCGCATTCGATCCCGCCTGTGGTTCCGTCAACGCATAACATCCAATCTTTTCGCCGCGCGCGAAGGGCAGCAAAAACTTTTTCTTCTGCTCCTCATTCCCATAACGATGAATGGGATCGCAAAACAGCGAATTCTGCACACTTAAAATCACGCCCGTCGATGCGCAGCACCGCGATATTTCCTCAATCACAATCGCATACGCAATATGGTCAAATCCCGCCCCACCTTCCGACTCCGGAAACGCCACGCCCGTCAGCCCCAACTCCGCCGTCTTCCGAAACGTCTCCCGCGGGAAATGTCCCGTCTCATCAATCTCTTTCGCCAGCGGCCGCACTTCCGCTTCCGCAAACTCCCGCACACTCTTCCGCAGCAGCTTCTGCTCTTCCGTGAGTTCCAGATTCACAAGCGCTCTCCCAACAGCAGCCAATCAATATTCGAATCAAAATTCTACGCTACTGCGTCAGCGCCTTCTTCAGCTTGTTATACGTGGTCTTCAATTCTTCCGGATGTACTCGCGTCTCCCCCACCACCGTCATGAAGTTCGAATCACCCATCCATCGTGGCAGCATATGCAGGTGCAAATGTCCCGTCACGCCCGCCCCCGCCGCTCGTCCCAAATTCATTCCCAGATTCATTCCGTCCGGCCGGTAATCTTCCTGGAACGCCTTTTCCACCCGGCGCGCCAACTCCATCATCTCGTTCAACGCTGCCTGCTTGCACAATCCCAATTGCGCCACATGGTCATACGGCACCATCATTACGTGCCCCGACGTATACGGAAACCGGTTCAAAATTACGAACGCATCCTTGCCCCGATACACAATCAGCGTCTCTTCGTCCCGATTCTGTGCCACCGCATCGCAGAAGATGCACTCCGGCTGTTTTCCAGACGTCACCTGCTCCATGTACTGGAATCGCCACGGCGTCCACAAATAATCCATCGCGTCTCACCCCTCGCAGTCCCCAACAACTCAGCATAACCCAAAGCTCCTCGCTCGCTACGTACCTACTCCGATCCGCCGCTTCCTGGTATCCGATATCTGATATCACCAACCCACGCCATAAAATAAAAACGCCCCGAACCTCGCTCGGGGCGCCTCAACTTCCAATTTTCTACCGCCTCACGCCTGCGGTGCTTCGCTCGGTGCCGCAGCCGGGGCCTCCGCCGCCGCAGTATTCACGAAATCCTTTAACTCTTTGCTAGGCTTGAAAAACGGAATCTTCTTTGCCGGCACTTCCACCTTCTCGCCGGTCTTGGGATTCCGCCCCACGCGCCCTCGCCGCTGCCGCGTACGAAAACTTCCGAATCCCCGGATTTCGATTTTGTCGCCCTTTTGCAGCGCATCAATAATGCTTTCGAAAATCGTTTCTACAATCGTTTCCGACTCTTTGCGTGGCAATTCCGTTACCCGCAGTACCTCTTCTATCAGGTCGGCCTTGGTCAGCGTCGGTTGCTTTGTCATCGTTCCTTGCCTCTCCACTCGTTTCTCCTACGCCACGTACAACTCTCTGGAGCAAGGCGAGTTAGAGGGGCGTCGCCTGTCCGCCTGCCCCTCTTCCTATCACTAAACGGACCCGCAGGTAAATGAATTTTCCTGCTAGCTCCGTTGGGCCGCTTTGATTTTGACTTGGCCTAGCGGGACGCCAGCTTCTGCTTCAAGGCGTCGCCAATGGTTGCCGTCGCCGAAGACTTCCCCGACGACTTGTACTGGTCGATTTCTTTGCGCTCGATCTGTTTGACCGCCGCGCGGTAGCTCAACCCAATCCGCCGTGTTTCCGGGCTGATCTTTATGATTTTGAAATCATATTCCTTGCCCGGTTCCAGCGGCCCTGCACTCTTCAGTGGCCCGGTCGTAGGACGGAAGCTCGACGCACTTTCATCGCGCCGTCTCCGCTCTTCGATTTCCGTGTTGTGGCACAAGCCTTCGATGTTGTCGCCCAGTTCCACGAACGCGCCAAACGTCGCGATACGCGAAACTTTGCCCTTCACCACTTCGCCCACGCGGTGCTGTTTGAACCAGTCGCCCCAGATGTCGTTTACCTGCTTCATACCCAGCGACACCCGGCGATTCTCCGGATCGATCCGCAACACCTTCGCGGTAATCGGCTCGCCCTTCTTAAACACTTCGTGCGGATTCTTCACTCGGCCAGTCCAGCTCACATCGCCGACATGCACCAGTCCGTCGAATCCCTCTTCAATTTCGACGAACGCGCCAAACTCCGCGATGTTCCGCACTTTCCCGGTCACCACCGTGCCCACCGGATACTTTTCCGCCACCAGCATCCACGGATCGGCCTGCGCCTGCTTCATCCCCAACGACACACGACGGTCGCTCGGCTTGATGTCCAGCACCACCACATCCACTTCTTCGCCCGCCTTCGTCACCTTCGATGGGTGGGTCGGCTTCTTCGACCAGCTCATTTCCGTTACGTGGACCAGTCCTTCAATTCCTTGTTCCAGCTCTACGAACGCGCCGTAATCCACTACGCCCACAACCTTGCCCTTATACTTGCCGCCCGCCGGATACCGTTCCGCCGCATCCACCCAAGGATCCTTGCTCAGCTGCTTCAGTCCTAGCGATACGCGCTGCTTTTCCTTATCAAACTTCAAAATGATGACGTCCAGCTCTTGCTCTGGCTTCACCACGTCGC
>JBAVNY010000150.1:0-1656 GCA_049691535.1 Candidatus Acidiferrum sp. | reverse complement strand
ACTCTTCTGGCCCTTGTCTGTAGAAGAGTCCGTACTTTGGCTGGATGATGGTGTGGAGGGAGATTGCGCCAACGAGGGAGCCACAAAAATGGCTACAAACACCGAGTAAAGAAGGACGCGAGCTAGCGTTAGTTTTGTCTTCATACAGTTCCTACGGAGGACGCTCATGCGAGAGCCACCCCTATCAAAAGCCGCCAATGATTGCAGATAAAAGCAGCTTGAGTCAACCGTATCTTGCTGTCTTTGCGGGGATGAGTTTTGTGACATTCACCGCGCATCGTAGTGCGCCACGCTCGCGTGATAACATTTTCGTCCCTTGTTTCTTTACAATTTAATATCGTGACTATCGCTCCTTCTGAAACCGATTTTCTGGTTGTTGGAGCGGGAGTTGCCGGTTTGCGCGCCGCAATCGACCTGGCATCAGCAGGTAGGGTTGTTGTTCTGGCGAAACGCGAAGTAACCGACTCCAACACGCAATGGGCGCAAGGTGGAATCGCCGCCGCTCTGAGCGATGAAGACGAAATCAGCCTGCACCTGCAAGATACCCTTATCGCCGGCGACGGGCTCTGTAATGCGGAGGCAACCAAGGTTCTTGTTGAAGACGCGCCGGCCCGCATCGAGGAATTGATCCAGTGGGGCACTGAGTTTGATCGCGAGGGCACGAAATTAACATTCGGGCGGGAAGGCGCTCATAGCCGCAGCCGCATTCTGCACGCCCACGGCGATTCCACGGGTCGCGAGATTCTCCGCGCGCTGCACGCAAAAGCGAAGGCTCTCAGGAACATTTCAATTTGTGAATTCGAATTTTCCACGGATTTGCGACTCCGGAATGGACGCGTTTGCGGAATTCATGTAATTGCGGAAGCGGAACAGCGCCGCCAGATCACAGCATCGACTGTGCTATTGGCAACCGGCGGCCTCGGACAGCTTTATCGCAACACGACCAATCCGGGGGTCGCTACCGGGGATGGCGTCGCCATGGCCTTTCGCGCGGGCGCGGAAATCAGCGACATGGAATTCATTCAATTCCACCCTACTGCGCTTTACCTCAGAAACGCTCCAAGATTTCTGCTCTCTGAGGCGCTACGGGGAGAAGGCGCTTATCTGCGCAACGCGGAACTCAATCGCTTCATGCCTAAATATCATCCTCTGGGAGAACTCGCGCCCCGGGACGTCGTCGCGCGCGCCATTATGCACGAACTGGAAACTTGCGCGGCCAGGGATCCGGTTGTCTGTTTAGATCTCACTCATCTTGACTCAAAACATGTGAAGGCGCGTTTCCCCCGCATCTATGCCACCTGCCTCCGGTACAACATAGACATCACTTCCGAACTGATTCCGGTTCGGCCCGCCGCGCACTACGCCATGGGCGGAGTTCGCACCGATCTCGACGGACGCAGCACCCTGCCTGGCTTGTATGCCGCGGGCGAAGCGGCAGCGACAGGCGTGCACGGCGCCAACCGCTTGGCCAGCAATTCCCTGCTTGAGGGCCTTGTCTTCGGCGCCAGAGCTGGACAAACCATGCGGAATGAAAAGAGATCCACGCCTGCCAAGCAAGATTCAAAGCCTGTAACTCCGCCCTCTGGTGGTTCCGCCGATTCGCATGCCGAGGACGTGATCCGGAATATCCAGGACTTGATGTGGATGGAGGTAGGG
>JBAVNY010000149.1:0-1547 GCA_049691535.1 Candidatus Acidiferrum sp. | reverse complement strand
CCTCTCCAGCGTGCGCAGCAACGTGTCGAGCAACTCCGAATCGGCAGTCATCATAATGCGCGTTTTTCCGCCGGTGAAAGCGGAGGCGAGGAGCTGCGGCCAGGATAAGCCGCTTTGTTTAAGATGCTGCGCGAATTTCTCGAAGCCTTGATTGAGATCCGTCGAATCGATCTCCACATGCTCAATGCGAGCTATTGAGTTGACGGCCAAAACTTTTCCGCTTTCCATCCCAATAACCTCTCTCATCACTTGCGTGCTGTGTTCAGCGCCGCCCAGTTTTTTCAGGACCAGGGGTACGTTTTGGCTTTGTGCCAGCTCCACGCTGCGAAAATGCAAGACCTTGGCGCCCCAAAAACACATTTCGGATAGCGATGTAAAATCCAGCTGACGCAAGGGTTTTGAATTCGCCACGATGCGCGGATCGGCGGAGCAAACTCCGTCGACCTCTTTGATGATCTCACAGCACTCGGCTTTTAGCGCCGCTGCCATGGCGACCGCAGTGGTGTCGCTGCCACCTCGGCCCAGCGTGGTGATTTCTTTGGTCACCGGATTCACGCCCTGAAAGCCGGCCAAAACCACGATGCGTCCGCGGTCGAGTTCTTCGAGCACGCGAATGGGCCGCACATCTAAAATGCGCGCGGAAGAGTGGGATTCGTCGGTCATCACTCCGGCTTGACTGCCGGTAAAACTAATCGCCGGCACGCCGAAATCGGACAGCGCCATGCTCATTAGAGACATACTGATGCGCTCACCGGTGGTAAGCAACATATCGAGTTCACGGCGATTGGGATGCGGGCTTACTTGATAGGCCATTTTAACAAGTTCGTCGGTGGTCTTACCCATCGCTGAAACGATCGCTACGACCCGATGACCGCGCCTGTGTAGGTCGGCGAGACCGCTCGCGACCGCGCGGATTTTTGCCGGTGTTTCAAGACAGGTGCCGCCGTATTTTTGCACGATGATGGGATTGTTGCGCATTCTACTTACAGAAATACCCCGAGCGAGCCCTGCGCGCCAGCGCGAACAAACTGCGACACGCGCGGCTGCGCGCCCTTATCGGGAAGACAGTCCGCTAATGGGATGGTCCGGCCGTGCTCGCGCCCCGCTAGCAATAGAAGCTGGGAAGGGGCGTCAAGACAAGGAGCACGCCATGTCCCAGACACTCAACGCTGCAGTTGCCGTGGTTGTTATCGATATCGGCAAGAACTCTTTCCACATCGTGGGCCAGGATGAGCGTGGCGCGATTGTGTTGCGTCAGAAATGGTCGCGTGGCCAGGTCGAGGCCCGCTTTGCCAAGTCGAAAGGTCCATCCGCCCGATCGCCCTGACCCGAAAGAATGCATTGTTCGCAGGCTCAGACGGCGGAGCCGAACATTGGGCCACCATCGCGTCGCTGATCGAGACCTGCAAGATCAACGACGTCAATCCTCTGGAATACCTTACCGACGTCATCATCAGGATCGTGAACGGTCATCCAAACAGCGATATTGATCAGCTGTTGCCCTGGGCCTACCGAAAGCAAGAACTCAAAGCCGTGGCCTGAGGACG
>JBAVNY010000148.1:0-5699 GCA_049691535.1 Candidatus Acidiferrum sp. | reverse complement strand
TTGCTGCCGTGGGCGTGGTTGGGATTTGCGGTGCAGGTGGTGACGGGCGCGATGCTGTTTGCGTCGGAAGCGGTGAAGATTTACGTGAATCCGGCGTTTCGCTTGAAAATGTTGCTGATTTTTTTTGCGGGAGTGCAGGCGGTGATTTTTCAATGGATAATGCGGCGGGATGCGACGAAGTGGGACGAGAGTGGCGCGTTGCCCGTGGGCGCGAAGGTGACGGGCGGGGTTTCGATTTTGTTGTGGGTGGGAATTGTGGCGGCGGGACGGTTTATTGGTTTTGTGTAGCAGCGAAATGCTCTTCTGCAGTGGATGGAGAGCGGGGATAACTTTACGCCCGGCGAGAAGTGCCTCGCGATTTGAAGGAGCACAGCCAGGAATTGCTGCGCTACGGGGATTCGCGTTCCGGTCTATAATTTGCGGTAACTATGCCGCTTGATCCAGGTACCAAGCTCGGACCTTATGAAATATTAGCGCCGCTCGGCGCGGGTGGAATGGGCGAAGTGTATCGTGCTCGCGATACGCGGCTGGAGCGGTTTGTCGCTGTCAAAATTCTGCCGGCACATCTTTCCGCCGACCCGGCGCGGAAGATGCGGTTTGAGCGGGAAGCGAAGACGGTCTCGGCACTGAATCATCCAAACATCTGTTCCCTTTTTGATGTGGGTTCGCAGGACGGCATCGATTTTCTGGTGATGGAATGTATCGAGGGCGAGAGCCTGGCAGACCGGCTGGCGAAAGGTCCGCTGCCCGTGGAACAAGTTTTGAAAATTGGCACAGAAATCGCGGACGCGCTGGACAAGGCGCATCGCAGCGGCGTGGTGCATCGCGACTTGAAGCCCGGCAACGTCATGCTGACAAAAACGGGCGCGAAGCTGCTGGATTTTGGCCTGGCGAAACCCGCTGTAGTGGCTACGAGCGTGGTGACGCTGACAAATGTTGCCGCGACTTCGCCGGTCACCGAGCAGGGCATGATTGTTGGCACGTTTCAATACATGTCTCCGGAACAGGTGGAAGGCAAGGAACTCGACGGGCGCAGCGATATTTTTTCACTGGGCGCGGTGCTGTATGAAATGCTGACGGGGCGGCGGGCGTTCGCGGGGAAAAGCCAGCTGAGCGTGGCTTCGGCGATTCTGGAAAGAGAGCCGGCACCGATCAATACGATCAAGCCGCTGACGCCGCGGAATCTGGATCACATCGTGCGGCGGTGTCTGGCTAAAGACCCGGATGATCGGTGGCAATCGGCGCGCGACCTCTCACTGGAATTGAAGTCTATTTCTTCCAACGATGCTGCGTCGCAATCATCCGCGGCCGCGCTCCCGGTGACACGACGAAAAAATCCACGGGAACTGATCGCGTGGACTTTGGCCGCACTGGCTTTGATGGCGGCACTGGCAACCTATTTCTTGCGACGCCCGAATGCCGCGGTTGCAGCGTTTCCGGTTTTTTCGTCGATCATTCCGCCGTTGGGAACGTCTTTTGAAATCGAAGGCGATATGGGCACACAGCCGGCACTTTCGCCGGACGGCAGCGCGCTGGTCTTCGGCGCAAGTGGCGACTTGTGGATGCGTTCGCTGCGCACGGGAGCGGAGCGCGCTCTTCCAGGCGCGCATGGAGCCATCAATCCGTTCTGGTCGCCGGACAGCGGAAGTGTGGCGTTCTTTACCGATGGCAAATTGAAAACGTTGGAAGTTAACACCGGGGTGGTGCGGACTTTGTGTAACGCGCCCGCGGCGCGCGGGGGAACTTGGGGAACAACTGGCGTAATACTGTTTACGCCCGGGCCTCGTGACGTGATCCATCAAGTCTCTGTTTCAGGTGGGGCTGCCACCGCGGTCACCACGCTGGACACCAAGCACCACTCGACACATCGCTGGCCGTTTTTTCTGCCAGACGGAAAGCATTTTCTGTATCTTGCTGCCAATCACTCTTCTCCGCAGGCCGAGCAGAATGGAATTTATGTTGCCTCGCTGGATGGCAAACTGAATCGCTTTCTGGTGGCTTCGCTGGCAGGCGCGGCGTACGCGCAGGGCAACCTGCTTTATGTAAGGGAAGCTACTTTGCTGGCGCAGCCGTTTGATCTGAACTCGCTTTCGATGTCCGGCACACCGCACCCAATCGCTGACAACGTGGTATTAGACCTGGGCGTTTGGCATTCGACGTTTACGGCTTCACAGATTTCCAACACGTTGATTTTTCAGACGGGCGCAGCGATGGCGCAATCGCGGCTGGAATGGGTGGATCGAAGTGGGAAGCATCTGAGCTATGTGGATGAGCAAGGCGTTTATCTAGGCCCGCGGCTTTCCAAAGACGGGCAGCATTTTCTGGTCACTACCGGCGATCCGACGCACGATGTGTGGCTATACAGTTCTTCCGGACCGCAAAAGACGCGGCTGACGTTTGATGGATTTATTGCCGGGGAACCGACCTGGTCTCCGGACGGAGCGCGCTTTACGGTAACGCTGGGAATGCCGAACAGCATGTTCCGGATAGTGACGCGATCTTCGTCGGGCGCGGGCGAATCGGTCACACTGCAGGAATTGCCTTCGTCTGACACGGCGACGGACTGGGCGCCCGATGGCCGAGCGCTGCTCACAGAAAGCGCCAATTTGACGACGGGAGATTCCGAACTGAGCATCGTTCCGCTGGATGCCAAGGAAAAACCGCGGCTGCTGCCAGTGGCGAACACGGGAACGCAGACCAGCGGACAATTTTCGCCGGACGGCAAGTTTATTGCGTTTACCATGCTGGCAAACGGGAATCCGGAAGTTTTTGTGGTGCCGTCGTCGGGCGGAAGCGGCATGTGGCAAATTTCCAGTGGTGGCGGACACTGGCCTCGTTGGAGCCGGGATGGCAAGCAGATTTATTTCATCTCGATGCGCAACGAGATGATGAGCGTGGAGATCGACGAAAAGAGCGACAGTGTGGAGGTCGGGCATCCGTCGAGGCTATTCGCGTTCCGGCCGTCGGTGCGGATTTATCGTACGGGGATGATTAATTTTGATGTGAGCCCGGACGGGAAGCGATTTTTGCTGGTGGTGGCGGCGGATGAGAACAACCGGCCGCTGACGGTGCTGCAAAACTGGACGAATCTAGTTCCCGCAAATCGCTAACAGCAGGCGAAGGGCTGGAATCGGAAAAACTCGGAGGCGGAACGCGATGAACGCGGAGCGCCAGTAAAATCTACAAATAAATCTGTATAGATGATGCTCGGCAATTGTAAAAACGCATTGAGTTATCAAGATTGGACTTGACTCGTGCGGGGTTTGGGCTAAAATCCCCGCGCTGTCTGTACGGTTTTTCGCGCCACACACACTTCAGTCGAAAATTTGTGAACAGTCGAGAGAAAGTCTGGGAGGACTAGTATGTATAGGCTCATCAGGACGGTTTTGCCATTGTGTGCTCTGGCGATGGCAACCGCTGGAATCGCGTCGGCACAGGGGATCGCTGCAAACAAGAAACTGCCGGCAAGCATGCTGAAAAAAATGGCCCCACGAACGGCGAGGAAATCGGACCGGATTTCCGCGTTTGGGGCCAACAAGGCTTACGGGGGAACGGGCAAGTCTTCGGCGGTTACGATTGGAATACCTGGTGTGGATACGCTGGCGAACTGGTCGGACCAATTCGTAACGCCGGGATTTGATCCAAACGGAAATGCAGAATCAGTGTGGCCGTACACGATGGTGGGAGCGCCGCCAGAATCCGGGCGCGTCACAACTTTCAAGGCGCCAATCATTCCGGTGGACGTGGATTTGCTGGATGCGAACGGGAACGTGGTGATTACGTTCGCCGGTTCACAGGTAGCGAAGGCGGTGTACAACTCGCCGGTATTCGAATCATATACGTACCCGTCGGGATATGGGCAGTTTGACGACCAGATGATGCGCACGCAGTTTTGGGATCGAATTCACCGCTCGGGGGAAGAGGATTCGGACAACGGGTATCACAACTATTTGAACCCGAGCGTAAAAACCACGCGGCATATGCGGATACCTGATGCCTTTTGGGCGGTGTTTGTGGATAGCAACGGTAATCCTCTCGCTGCCGCGATAGACGACGTGGAATTCGGAAACCTGTTATTTCCGTCCACGTTCCCGTTTGACAATTCAACACCTGTCGGAGCCGCCGAAAATTCGGGCGAGATCACCACGAAAGATATCTCATCGTTTGTGTTCAACAACGTGTATCTGTACACCGGCGGAAACCCGAATAACTGCTGCATTCTGGGGTATCACACGTACGACTTTGAACCAGGAATAAAGAGTAACGGAAATCGGGAGCGGTGGTACGTGCTGAACTATTCGAGTTGGATCTCGCCGGGATTGTTCTTTTTCGGATTCGAAGACGTCACGGCGTTAAGCCATGAAATGTCGGAAACGTTTGACGATCCTTTTACAAATAACGTCACGCCGTGGTGGCTGTCGCAGGATCCGTTTACGGGTGGCGCGAATTGCCAAGACGATCTAGAAGTAGGCGACGTGGTGGAAGTGCTGACCACTAATCCGGTGTACGCGGCCGCGGTGGATGGCCAGACGTATCATCCGCAAAACGAGGCACTGCTGCCGTGGTTTGCGTTCCAGTCGCCGTCGCACGCGCGGAATGGAACGTACAGCTTCCCGGATGAGACGACACTGCTGAGTCTGTCGCCAGGACCGCTGCTGCCCGGCTGCAACCCAGCACCCTGAGTTAAGGGTAGATAGAAACTTGTGGGGTGACGCGGGTTGCAGCCGTGTCACCCCATTTTCATTTACGGTAAAGGTACGTGACGGGTTTAGATAAGGGCAGGCAACTTAGCGGGACGATGGAGAGTCTGAGGAAGCAGGAGGGGGTTATGTTACGAATGCAAATCTCCCCTTGGAAAAGGTTAGTAGGAGCAGCCGCGGTCCTGGCGTGTTCGTTGGCGGTTGGGTATGGAGCGGTGCCACGCGGGTGGATGCTGGCGGGTTCAGCGCCATCGGAGTACGAAACGGGGGTGGATACGGAGCACGGGTATCAGGGGCATCCCAGCGCGTTTTTGAAGAGCAAGCAGGCGCGAACGACGGGATTTGGGACATTGATGCAGCAGATCAGCGCGGGACAATTTGAAGGCAAGCGCGTGCGCCTGAGTGGCGTGGTGAAGGCAGAGGAGGTTACGGGGTGAGCGGGATTGTGGATGCGAGTGGATAAGGAGAAGGAAGTGATGGCGTTCGACAATATGCAAGACCGATCGATCACCGGGACGGGAGATTGGCAGCGGTACAACGTGGTGCTGGATGTGCCGCGAGATGCGACGGGAGTTTCGTTTGGGATGCTGCTGACGGGCGCGGGGGAAGTGTGGTTGAGCGGAATGAAGTTTGAGGTGGTGGGATTGGATGTGCCGACGACGGAGATGACGGGGAAGAATGGTCACGCGCCGAGTGAGCCGGTGAATTTGGGTTTTACGGAGTAGGGGGAGGGATTCACGTAGGGAATTGAAGAAGAGGGAACTGAAGAAGAGGTAATTAGGAAGAGGTTGAGCGGGAAGAGATAGGAAAGAGGTGTCGCACCTACGGCGCTTGGATTCTCTTCGTTATGGTTCCCAGCGCTTACGCGTTGGGCTAACTTATGCCGCGCCTACGGCGCTTTTGGCCAAGATGACTTGGTTAGACTGGAGTTGGGTGGCGGAGGAGAGGTGGCCACCTGAAGGTGGCCCGCTACATCGGCAAAAAGGCCAATTACGTGGG
>JBAVNY010000147.1:0-1625 GCA_049691535.1 Candidatus Acidiferrum sp. | reverse complement strand
GCGAATCCTTTTGCAAGAATAGAAACCGTGAAGCCGGGAGGGACCGTTGGCTGAAAGTGCGGCGGCGGAGCCACGACCACTGGCCAATTCTCGACTCGCGTAATTCGCGACAGTAGACGTGCCCGGCATCCGCCGACATTGAGCAGCAGAACGACAGCGGTCACTGCTCCCGTAATCAACACGAAAGCGACAACCACTCGCCGGAGTGTGTTCCTGGCATTCATTGGTTTCCCCGCGAAAGCTGGCTTCGACTCTCGAAAAGCTACCACAGCCGCTGGCAAAGCCGCCGGTGGAAGTGTGTACGGATGTTGTTGCCAAAGTTTTAAAGCCGTCGATCAGGCGACCGTTTTCGCTTCTATTTGCAATAGTCCGTTGCTGCTGATCCTGGAGTATTCCCGGCTGAGTTCCTCTCCGATTTTGCGATAGTCGAGTTCGGTTAGCGCCTTGGCTCGCAGACTGGCTCCTAAGGCACTCAAGTCTCGACTTCCACTTTCGATCTCAACAATGGCATCGGCAATCGATCCCGCGCTCCCATCGATATAGATGCCGAGGTCTCCGAGATACTCGGGAATGTCAACGGCGCGAGTCGCAATTACAGGTGTGGCGTTCACCATGGCGCACGTGAGCGGATGACGCGCGGATCCTCCGGTGAACGGGATAATGCACGCCTTGCTGCGTTGATAGACTTCCGCGAGTTCTTGCCCCGTATAAAAGTCCTGCCACGTGATCATGTGGTCTACGTGCTTGCGGATTGCCAGTTCCTTGGCTTCTTCCAGCCCGTTGCATCCGTACCCGACATAAATCACCACATGGATTGTCTTGTGCCTGGATTTAAGTATCGCGAGGGACTCGAGCAATTCCACGTAGCCTTTGCCGCGGAGAATGAAATGCCCACCAAAATAAATGTATTGCTTGCGTTCGGCCGGAACGAGTTCTGGAATCGACGCCCCGTACCGAATGACCTTGATCTTGTCTGGGTCGGCGCCCAATGCGACGACCTGCCGCTTCATATTCTCGCTGAAGACCAGCACTTCGGCGCATTTGTTGTACATGCGGTTGAGCCAATGGCGCTCGCGCTGGATGGGATCGATCTCGTGCACGGTCACGACCACGCGCTTGCCGAACAGACTGGCCAGAGCCGTGACAATGTAAAGCGGGATACAGCCGAAAGCTTCCAGTACCTGATCAAATTGGATTACATCCGCACGGCGCGCTCGCTTGTAATACAGAAACCCACGCGCGGCGGCGAGAACCAGGTCGAGCCTCAACCATTTCACCGCCAGGTACTTCAGCTTGCCGTGTTTCATGCCGGGATTTCTGGGTGCGTGCGGAATCGCAACCGGGGAGCAGTTCAGGTTGATCAACTCATCTTTCGCGATGGAGAATTTCTGAGCCGAGGAAAAACATCTGCAGTTTGAGGTGACGACATCCACTTGCATTCCCGCGGCGCGCAGGGAGTCCACCAGGTTGCTGCAGTTGTGCGAGTACATGTCGTTCTTGTACCAGCATCCGATGTACGCCAGGCGGACCGGCGTTTGGGGCTTTGCGAGATTTGTCATAGCTCGATACCTCTTTATGCAGCAATCAAAACGCTACATGCGGCTGTAAATCAAATCACCGAGAAC
>JBAVNY010000146.1:0-5034 GCA_049691535.1 Candidatus Acidiferrum sp. | reverse complement strand
GGCAGCCAGCTGCAATTCGGCGGCCTGTCGAAGGGCGAACACCTGTTTCAGTGCTGCATCCACCCTTGGATGCGCATGAAAGTCGAGGTGAAATGAGTGAAGGACACGGACGGGGTGCTGTGCCAGCTTTAAGAATAGTAATGAATATGGTCATGCTGCGGCGCCCCTCCCATGTCCTTGACATACCTGATGGATGACTCGATTTGACACGAATCATAACGGAAGGTTAACCGTCCAAGTGGGTACTGGAAGGTCCGATTTCCTGAACTAACCAGGCATTGGCAGCTACAGCGCAGCAAGATATGCAACGAACAGTAAGGCCAAGATTCCATCCATAATCCCGATGGCTGTCATAGCGAAGGTACGTTTCAGTGGGCCAAAAAAAATGAGTGCCACGATGACAAACTTTTCTATGACAGAAGCCGTCAAGATTGGCACGCGAGTCGCCGGGAAGTACGCGCTATACACGGTGAGTGCACAGACGACACAGAGTAGCGCTCCCCAGTGCCGGACGAAGAACAACGTCAGGCCGTCGGTGCTCTTAGCTCCAAACACCACTTTTAGAACCGGATGAGGAAAAAGACATGCGGCAAGACCGCCCGCTGCGGTCGCAGCCCCAGAAAGGATGAGTATCCATCCGATGGATGATACCAACACGTGTTCCTCCAATTATTCATCGAGAAACTGTAGCTTTGCGGTGGATGCTAAATGGTTTTTGTTGCCCCAGTCAAGCGGGGCGCAGACGGCAGACTTTGCTTTCGCACTGCTTTAACGAAGAATCGGGTACTGTGCGGAACTTGTCCGGTAAGCCGTGCAAATCGGGACTTAGCCCGGAAGGTCGGAATTGTGCGTGGGAGTATTCTCCAAATCAGCGATGCACAGCACTTCGATTGTAGTTTCTTTTTGTTGAGGACTTACTGTAAGCGACTAGCGTCGTTGCACGCCTGCTTCAGACCGTTCTTGCATGCTCTCTGGTAATACGCCAACGCCCGGACTTTATCTTTTGCTACTCCCGCACCCGTCTCATAAATGGAACCTAGAATGCCGCAGGCTTCAACGTCGTTGCCATCGCATGCCCGTTGAAAGAACGTCGCAGCACGTGCCTCGTCTTTCGCTACACCGTTCCCAACCCCATACGCGGCGCCCAGGTTTGCGCAGCCCCGAGCATCCCCTCCATCGCACGCCCGCTGATAGAGCACAACGGCGCGTCCTTCGTCCTTAGGAACGCCGTTACCATAAAAATACATCCGACCCAGTTGGGCGCAGCCCCTGGAATTGCCCCGGTCGCAAGCCTGTTGGTAGAGTGTCAAGGCGCTCGCCTGATCCTTCGTTATGCGCACACCACTCTCGTACATTGCGCCTAGCATCACGCAGCCCTTACCATCGCCGCCATCACAGGCCCGTCGATAGAGCGTGACGGCGCGTGCCGTCTCTTGCACTACTCCGCTTCCGGTCTCGTACACCCAAGGAAAAGAAAATTTGCATACTTTCCATGGTCGCATTCGGCGGTGAGAGTGCCAATAATTCCCGAAGGTTGCTGTTTTGGAGCCGCAAAAAGACTGCAACCCGTTAAGGACGCGACAAATATGACAGCGAGAATCCTTTTCCAAACCGATCGCTGAGATTTCATGATGTGAAGCATACCCTTACCATCAGAAAGGACGCAACGCTCTCACGAAGGAATGGCTCTGGAAAGCACAGTTACTGCTCCTTATGGATACCGACAAAGACGGTAAAGTCTCGAAGCAAGAATGGATGACGTTTATGGAGGCGGAGTTTGACAGGTTGGATAAGGCCAAGAACGGACAGCTGGACGTTAAAGAGCTAAGGCAATCGAAATTGCGCGTAAGCCACTTCTCAAGCGTAGGGAAATGACGCCCACAGCGACTTACGAGGCCACTGTGCCTAGGCTCAGCCTAAAACCATATATATTCGGTTTCGCTGCGACACCAAAGGGAGCTTTGGTATAGTCGGCGGATGGCTTCGAATCCTAAACAACCTCGAAAGTTGAAACCAACGTGGAAGGCGGTGGTCGAGGTAGGTTTTATTATCTTCTTGTTTTATTCCAATCTTTTGATGGGAGAATTTACTCGTGCAAATGGGCGAGGGAAGAGTTTTGCCTTCGCCGTTGAAGATATTTTTTCCGTCGCTAATTTACTTATCGCCGTCATTTCCGGACTGCTCGGATATTTAGTTTTGAATTACTTTCGGAAGCGGCTTTAATTTCAGAGCAGGCATTTCGGACTCACTCAAAAGACGGTCTGGCCTTGCCATCCTAGAACACATACCTCGTATGCTAGAAAACGCCAACGCCCAAGACAACAGTGCCGAATGCCAATCCGTTACAGACTTAAATAGAGGCCACTGAAGTGAGCGCGACCAAATTCGTCCTGTTGATAACTTTGCTGTTCTGCTCCCAGAATGCTTTGGCGCAGTCCGCGGATAAGGAGCCTGCTGCAATCATCGAGCTTGGCGGAGCCACCGCTGTGAGCGTCAAAGACGCTACGCCGAGCGCAGGGCCGACTTTGGCGGCTGAGGTCACGCCGATAGAGAATTGGCTGGAACTTGAGGCTGGTGTTACCCCGCTATTCAACCGTCACTCCACGGAATGGGGCATCGACCTTCTATTCAAGAAACCTTGGACTCTGTCCAAAAAAGCAGAGTTTATGATTGGCGTTGGTCCGGAGTGGGTTCATACCAACGAACACGGACGGACACCGAACTCCGTCAGTGGGGAAGCGGTTCTGGACTTTATGTTCTGGCCTTCGCACAAGCGTAGATTCGGCTGGTACCTCGAACCAAGCTATGAGTACAACTTCGGGCGTGGGCACGAGCAATCGCTTGGCATCAGCGGTGGCCTTCTGATAGCGATTCGATAGGTTCGGATGCATCAAGATTTACAAAATTCACAGTCCTGATTAAGGCTGCCGAAACCGGACACGTGTCCGGTTTCCCGATTTATCAGGACTTGGGAATCAAACATCAAGAAAAAAATGGGCGTCTTTTGCGGGCCGCCTCATGATGAAGCGACCCGCGTGTTTCACAAGCGAATCAGTTGCCCGTCGGCAACGTAATGTGGACGCCTTCCTTTTGGAGTTCTTCCCGCAGCCACGCGAACTTTAGGAAGGATGTGATGGTAATCGGCCCGGTGTAACCCTCGCCCTGCATCTTGCGAGGCGGATATTGAAGGAAGGTCTTCATCACCCGTTGGAGTTCCTCTCCCATGACCGGACCGGTCCAGGTCCGCTCAGTGAAGTTGTTCATGAACAAGTCGTAGCGTTCCTGCGGATCGGCCCATAGGTCGAAAATCTGTGGAGCGGTCGCGACATACTTTTCGGCACCCTTCCAGCCGAGATTGCTGTCCACGGCCAGGCCGCCAGTCTGCTGTCCGTCGTCGCCGCGCAGGTTGAAGACGAACTTGTAATTGTGCCACCGCACCGCACCCGGCAGAAGCTCGTTCTCGGTGAAGTAGTCCCACGTTTCGCGCGGGTCAGGCCCGGTGCCAAAGAGCACCGGCGATATGTCGTAGCTATCGAAAATCTCCGGCTTGCCTTCGAGGTCTTTCGTCGGCAGCGGGATGCCAGCCAGACCCGAGAACGTCGCGAACAAATCCAGTCCGCCCACGATGTCGTAATTCTTGCTGCCAGCCTTGATCTTGCCGGGCATCCAGGCGATGGCGGGAACGCGGTTGCCGCCTTCGCGGTCGGTGCCTTTGGTGCCACGGAACGGCGTGTAGCCACTGTCCGGATAGACATCCTGCCACGCGCCGTTGTCCGAGGTCCAGATGACAATGGTGTTGCCCTTGTCTAGGCCGAGTTCGCCGACTCCGAAAAGCGCTTGGCTGATTGTTGTTCGGAAGGATACGTTCGGGTCAGTTATCGCTGGCAGAACGGGGCCTTTGTGGAGGAAGGTCAACGAGAGCATGGCAAAATCTATTTGCATGCGGGTCCGCCTCGTCCCAGATTCCACGACTACCGAGTCAAGAACATCTATCATGGTAAACCGGCGCCGCCGACCATCACGAAAGAGTTCCGCGGGTTTCGGACACGGATACGTCAAGGAGCTAAGTCTGACGTGGAGTTTGGTGGCCACTACACGATTCCTCGTTGGGGATGCGGAACGGAATGTAACGGATTTGTAGTCGTGGATTCCATAATTATTGAATCCCGCATAATATAGCGAACTGTTTTCCGGTATCCTGCGTCTAACTGGGTATGGGAAACGCTGCTGGAATATCTCGCGATTTTGAAGCCTTAGAGAAACGACGCTTTAAAGCTATTCAGATGTTGGAGCGCGGACTGAGTCAAGCCGAGATTGCCCGGCAACTCCGCGTTGTCCGACAGACGGTAGCTCGTTGGGTGCATGACTATCGCACTGAAGGTAAGTCCGCACTTCGGAAAGCGGGGCGCGCTGGGCGCATGCCGCGCTTGAGTGAGAAGCAGCGGCAGCAGTTAGAGAAACACCTGGTCGCAGGTCCGGAGCGGCTCGGCTATGAGACCCCGTTGTGGACCTGTCCCCGTGTGGCTCATTTGATCGAGCAGGAATTTAACGTTCGCTACCACGAAGGCCATGTCTGGAAAATTCTGGTTGGTCTGGGTTGGAGCCCACAGCGACCGGAGGGGCGAGCACGAGAACGCAATGAAAAGCAGATCCTCAATTGGAAGAAGAAGGTCTGGCCGGAACTAAAAAAAAGCGCGCCGGGAAGGGCGTATTCTCGTCTTCATCGATGAAAGCGGACTGAGTCAGCGACCACATCGTTGTCGCACTTGGGCTCCTCGGGGACAGACCCCCATCTTGCAATACAACTTCAATTGGAAGAGTCTGTCGGTTGCTGCCGGCCTCACCTTGTGGAACTTTTACTTTCGTATCTATGCCGGGTCCATCAAGAAGGAACAGGTCGTGGATTTTCTGAAAGCCTTGGTGCGTCACCTGGACCAGCCGTTACTGATCGTGTGGGATCGCCTGCCCGGCCATCGCAGCCGGCTGGTGCAGGACTACATTGCGAGTTTACAGGGCTGGATTTCCACTGCCTAT
>JBAVNY010000145.1:0-3675 GCA_049691535.1 Candidatus Acidiferrum sp. | reverse complement strand
TAAACTGCCGCCAGACTCGGGCGAGAAATCCGGGAGCCAGGAGTTGCTTGTTAATCATCTGTATATCTATAAACTAGGTTACGAAGGTGCTTTATGGTAGCGAAAAGCGGTGGAAAAGGCTAGCAGGAATAAGGGCAGCATCGTTCTGCCCCTGGGCACTCCTTACCTCGATTCTGAGGATCGGTTAACTCGGGTTCAGGAAAGTGCCTGCTCAAGCCGAGCGAGCGCGGCGGTGACTTCCGCGGGACCCCGCAAATGATATTGCGCATGAGTCTTGCGGGGCTTTCCAACGAGCACGGAGATTCCTTTACGCACGGCATGGAAGGCGGATTCATCGGAAAGATCATCGCCAAAAAAAACGGGAAAATCACGAGACATAAATGGTTTGGCGAGGAGATCGGAGACCGCTGCGCCCTTGTCGCGAATGGAATTTGGTACGACCTCGATGTCCCGCAAATTTTCGAACAGTTGCAGGTGACGGTGAAATGGGACAAGGAGACGTCGTACCGCACGACGAGCCTTATCGCGAGAAGCAATGGGAACATCGCGAAGATGAATGGAAAGGCTGATGCCCTTGGGCTCGATCCACAAGCGCGGAAAAACGGAGAGTTTATCGGCGAGCACCACGTGAGCGCGATAGAGATCGATTTCTTCTGTCGGAGAAAGCGAGATGCGGCTGTTGCGCTCCCAGCCATACAGACCGAGATAGCGAAGATGGCGATCGGGAATGAAGTGTTGCAGTTCGTTGCGGCGGCGACCGCTGATCACGGCAAGCGTAACCTGACGGCGACGAGCGAGTCGCTGCAAAGCGCCACGGGTGGCCGGGTCGAGTTGTACAAGTTCCGGGCGAGGCGCGAACGGAACGAGAGTGCCGTCGAAATCGAGAAACACGGAGACATGGTGGCTATCGCGAATGCGTGCCGCAACGGCGTCCCAATTCTGAAAAAGATGTGGAAGTTTACGGCGCTTGCCTTTCATTACGCGTGAGCAACCTCGGTGCGTTCCTGAGTATCGATGCGAATTTCCGTGAGGTCGGAGAGCACGTTAGCCGCCCAGCGATAGACGTTGTGTTCGAGAACGATTTTGCGCATGTGGACCATGCGTCGCGCTTGTTCCTGCTCGTCGAATTCAAGAGATTGATAAATGGCTTGGGCGACCTGATCGACGTCGTAAGGATTTACCAGGAGCGCATCGCTGAGCTCCTGAGCGGCGCCGGTAAAAGTGCTGAGGATCAATGTGCCACGCTCATCTTCGCGAGCGGCAACGAATTCCTTGGCGACGAGATTCATGCCGTCGTGCAGAGAAGTGACCAGGCAGACGTTGGCGGCGCGATAGTAGCGCTCGATTTCCTTATGAGAGTGATGCTTTTTGAGCAGGACAATGGGCTTCCAGCGATCGGTCTGAAATCGAGCGTTGACGCGTTCCGCTTCGACCACCACTTCTTCGAGAAATTGCTGATAGCGAGGGACATCGGTGCGACTGGGGGCAGCAATTTCGACGAAGGTAAAGCGACGATGATAGGCGGGATGCAGTTCCAGGAAGCGCTCGATACCGCGAAAGCGCTCGAGAATGCCTTTGGTGTAATCGACCCGATCTACGCCCACACCCATTAGAGAGCATTCCACGTTCAATTCGTTGCATAGGGCGGCGCGCTCTTCGCCAGCGCTGCGATAGGGATGAGACTCCTGACCGTTCGAGGAAAACGCCACGCTAATTGGATACGGGCGCACGCGGGTGACATGGCCCTGACGATTGACTTCGAAACGGTCCCAGTCGGTGAGGGCTTCCAGAGCATGATCGACGGTGCCGATGAAATTGTTGCAATGAGTTTGAATGTGGAATCCCACCAGATCGGCGCCGAGGAGACCTTCGACGAGTTCGCGCTGCCACGGACAAATACCAAAAACTTCCGGATTGGGCCAAGGGATGTGCCAGAAAATGGCGACTCGCGCGTCGGGGCGCGCCTCTTTAATCATGCGGGGAAGCAACGCGAAATGGTAATCCTGAACAAAAACAAGAGGAGTCTGGGTGGATTCCATTTCTTTGAGCACAGCGTCGGCAAAACGACGATTGATTTGCTGATAACAGAGCCAATCTTCGGGACGGAAGGTTGGACGCGTATGCGCAATGTGGCAGAGGGGCCACATCCCTTCATTGGAGAAGCCTTCGTAGTAGCCGCGTTCGTCTTCGCGGCTGAGCCAGACGCGCCGGAGAGTGTAACTGGGATGATCGGGAGGAACTTCGAGGCGGTCGTTACTGTCGACGGATTGCCGATCAGCGCTGCCCGAACCATTAGCGATCCAAGTGCCATGGCACGCCTGAAGAACGGGTTCAAGTGCGGTGACCAAGCCGCTGGCCGGGACGATTACCTGGACTGATTTATTTTCCTGAAGAACGTGCATGTAGGGTTCGCGATTGGAGACGACGAAGAGCGGCTTATCGGCCAATTTACTGCGCAGACTGACGCCCAGGCGCTCGGCGGTCCAGACGGAAGATTGCGTGTCGCGAAGTTGCGCTTCTTCCTGGGCGGCGGCGCGCGCAGTGTGAAGAGCATCGGTAAGATGTTTGACTTCGTGGTGAATCTGATCGAAGAACTCACCCTGCGGAAGGACTGGCGTGGTGGCGCTGGGTGGCGCGCCCGCGCGCATGCTACGCAGCCAATTGGCGGTGTTGGCAAGTGGCGCTGTAAAATTCCATTTAACGAGAATGAAGGCCAGACCGGTGATGAGAATAGTTTCGATCAGGGCGCTTAACATGGCGTCGCGAAGAGCGAGCAGGACACGGCGGTCGATGTAGTTGGTGTCGTAAATGACGGCGAGGGTGCCGGTAGTTTGATTGTTGGTGTGAAGCGGGACGGCGTTTATATACAAAGGAACGTCATTGGTGACGAAGGAATCGTGAGCAGCGGAATTTTGTGTTGCGGCGCGAGCGGCAGCATCGGGACGTGAGGCAAAGGATTGGTCGAGGCCGGGCGTAAGAGCCACAGCCTTACCACTCAAATCGTAAATGGCGACGCCAAGAAGGTGTTCGCGTTGGCCAAACCGTTCGACGACGTGTTGCAGATTTTTGCTGTTGGCACGAGCGGAAGACGCTTCGATACTTTCCTGAAGATTCTCAGCCAGAACGGTGGAGTTGCGCGCTAAGTCGCTGAGAGAGTTGCGACGTTCCTTGCGCACCTGGTAGGTGGCGTAGAGCGCGGAGATGCAAACCACGCTAATGGCCAGCGGCAGAACCAGTTTTAAGGTAGTGCGCAATGCGATCCTCCACGGCAAATGCGAGAGCGAACACCACACCGGCCACCCGATTTGCTATCGAAAGACACGCCAAGGTGCCGGGCGGCGCTTGCGTCCCACGTCTCAAACGGAACGAGGAATCCAGAACGACCGGGAAGCAGTAACTTCCCGTCGGAATCGCCGACGCTAATGCCGGCTGGAGGAGAGCGCGTCAGCAGTACGACATAGATAGTGCAACACAGGGACAGTGCGAGTTACAACCCGAAGCGAACTACTCTCAGCGATGAGAGACGCCAGAATCGGGTCTGATGGTCACTCTATGGGCGACGAGCTTATCTCCATCCTGACGATAGTCGACATTCACGTACGAGCCGACAATAAGCTGACCTTCGACCTTGGTGTCCTCGTCAATCAGGAACTGTAGAGTATTGCTCTTTTGTCG
>JBAVNY010000144.1:0-2640 GCA_049691535.1 Candidatus Acidiferrum sp. | reverse complement strand
TCGGACTCGTGTCCGGTTTCCCGACCAGGACTTCCAATTCCGTACCTAAAATTCATGAATCATTCGTTTATGTTGGGTTTTGCGTGACTGACTTACTTGCAATAGTGTGTGGCTCCTACTGCTTGTCGTAGACAGAAACGCTGTTTACGGTCTTGCCGCTGGCGCCGGTGCCTTCTGAAGTGAGCGTCAGCGTCTTGCCATCAGCGGAGACTACGGAAGTGCCGGAGCCAACCGCTTTTCCGGCCTTCATCAATTTGAACGAGAGCGAGTTGGATGTTCCAAGAGTCACTGCAATCGAGTCTGCTCCGTAAGGGGCCATTCCCGTGATGGGATGAGGTTTGCCAGTGAAGTCGGTGGTGTAATTATACTGTTGGTTGCTGCCGTCGGCGTTGGTGCGGTCGACGCTAACTTTCATGCCGGTAGGAGAAGATTCAACGATCCGGGTTTCACTCTTGCGTTCGGTGCCAGGCCCAAACTTAGATTTTGCTACGTTCAATTTCCAGATGCCGACAAAGGGGTCGGTCTGCGCCACAGCCGCTCCAGAGAAAAAAAAGACTAACGCGAGAATGAAGGCCGCGGCAAAGAAACTGCGTGAAACTCCATTAACTGAGTTTATTGTGTTCATATTAGTTACCTCCAAGATCAATGATCATAATCACTGCTTCGCAACTACCACGTCCAACTCTCCCGTCTTATCATTTACCACGGCTGCGCCGCACTCCGTGTAGTTTCCGGAACCGTCAAACTTGCAGCCAAAGGTTCCTTGCTTTGCCATTCCGCACTGGCCGGCATTTAAGCCCACGACGTACCATCCAGATCCTACGGGCCTTCCAGCTTGATTGCCCTTGGCGTAGATGGCCATGAGGATTTTGCCCGTTTCGGGATTACCATTGGCGCAGCGGAAATCATCTTCGCGATAGGTGTAGAGCACACCGCGTTGTGCATCCCACAAGAATTGATTGTCTTCTACGGTGCCGTCATCGTCGATGTCCACTTGGTCAGTCCAAAAAGAGGCCGGTGTAGACGAATTGACAGATGTTTTGCCTGTGCCAATGCTCGACTTTTGGCTTTGGTTTTTGGCTGTCGCACTTGGGCCAGGAGAGTTAGCCTTTGCCGCTACGGCTGGTCCAACGTTTACTTTTGGTGCAGTTCCCGTCGTCGTTTGCGATTGGGCGACGCCTAGTGCGAGCAATCCGGCGCCAGCAATAAGTGCCACCAGAAATACTGACTTCTTCATGTGCTCCTCCCGAAACTCTACTTTAATTGACGTAAATGCGAATCTACCGAGGAGGCTATGCGATTTCGATGTCCTCCTGGAGGCCAACTTTCATAGTCAAAGCGAACGGTAGTTGGCGGTTGCTTTTCGGTCTATCGTCAAAAGTAACAATGCCCGCTCTGGGTGGACCTCCGCAGCCGCTACTCGGGTAATCTCTTCTCCTGCTCCCGTGAGGCGTCCTCAGCCTGCCGGTTCAAGGTCGTAGTCGCGAAGGGGTGCCTGGCGCCGATGAAGCCATCGTATTTATTTCCGCTTCAAATTGTTTGACGCGCAAAAGGTATCGTTACTTTTGACAATATCGCTCCTTCCTTCAGGCTTTAAAATGCAAACCGTCAGCTCCGATTTTCAGCATTCACGGGAGTTGATAGCGGAAATAGAGGGGATTTGGGCGCCGTGTCTGGAGCACCAAAAATTACGGGCCCTGATTCATTGAGTGGAGTTCGCCAGATGAAAAAGAAAATTCCTCATAAGATTCTGTGTGGCATGGTGAGCTTTGTTATTTGTACGTCATCGTCTCAAGTATCGTACGGATACCAGACTCCATCTTCATCTTCTGCACCTGACACCGGGAATCCAGCAGAACCGGCTCCGCAGAGCACAAGTGCCTTACAGGCTCTGGTAGCACCAATCGCACTCTATCCCGATTCGTTGGTTGCACAGATTCTTACTGCGGCGACATTCCCGGATCAGGTTGCAGTGGCGGATTACTGGGTGCAACAGAACAAGAGTCTGACCGGAAATGCCCTGATGCAGGCTGTTGATAAGCAGTCCTGGGACCCTAGCGTGAAGGCGCTGACGGAATTCCCCTCGGTGCTGGACAATATGTCGAAAAATCTCACATGGACTTCATCGCTTGGAGAGGCTTATCACGATCAGCAGGCAGAGGTGATGACCGCGATTCAGACCTTGCGTGCGCAAGCGAAAGCAAAAGGCAACCTGCAGTCCAGTCCGCAAATTAAAGTGGTTCAACAGTCACCGCAGGTGATTGTGATTCAACCCGCCAACCCACAGATTGTGTATGTTCCGCAATACAACCCCACAATTATTTATGGAACGCCTTACGTTGTCCCTGGATACGTAGCCCCCGTATACACGACGGGTGATGTAGTCGCCGCCGGGATTATTGGTTTCGGTGCAGGGATCGCTGTGGGCGCGATGATGAGCGGCGGGTGTTGTGGTTGGGGGTACAGCAGTTGGAACTGCGGCTGGCACGGTACCGCGGTGGTGTATCACGGCGGCGGCTACTACGGAAATTCCGCCTGGCACGGAGGCTATTACAACGGCGGATACCATAACAGCTACGGTTACAACAACTCCTACAATCACAACAACTATAACCACTCGAATTTCAACAGCAGTTACAA
>JBAVNY010000143.1:0-2085 GCA_049691535.1 Candidatus Acidiferrum sp. | reverse complement strand
GGGCGACACTCCTGAATTTGGCGGTGGACACTGGCAGATCGTGGGCATTTTCGACGCCGGTGGCTCCTCGTTTGATTCCGAAGTGTGGGCGGATGCGAAAATTCTCAATCAGGTTCTGCAGCGCCCCCCCAATATTTTCCAGTCCTCTACCGTCCATCTCACTTCGCCTGCCGCTTTCCAGGAGTTCAAGGATTCCGTCACGAAGGATCCACGCTTGAATGTTGATGCAGTGCGCGAAATCGATTATTACGCGAAACAATCCACCACCATGACCCGGCTCATCACCGTGCTCGGTGGCCTTGTGGCGATCATCATGGCCATTGGCGCGGTTTTTGGCGCACTGAATACCATGTATTCCGCAGTGGCTGAGCGCGGCCGCGAAATCGCCACCATGCGTGCTCTCGGATTCGGCACCTGGAACGTTTTGCTCTCGTTCTTGTTCGAAGCTCTGCTGATTTCCTTTGCGGGTGGCCTTCTCGGATGTCTCGTAGTGCTTCCGCTAAACGGCTTGACCACCAGCACCATGAATTTTCAGACCTTTTCCAACTTGGCCTTCGCCTTCAAGATCACGCTCGACTTGCTACTGATGGGAGTGCTGTTCGCCTTGGTGATGGGCGTGCTCGGCGGCCTGCTACCAGCAGTTCGCGCCGCAGTTCGTCCAGTAGCCGTAGCACTCCGCGAACTTTAATTCGGCTAGGTCACTTGCGCATTGCCATTTAGAAGGCGCGGATATCGCGTTGCAACCGTCGCGAGAGTGTGCAGTACACTCAAAATCGCATCTCTTCAATTCGTCTCGTCGCCGGATTGTAATCGCAAAATCTTACCCAGCTCGGCCGCACCACAAAATAGGTAATCCCCGGCCAGCTTTCCCGCGCCGACCCATCCAAAAATTTTGCAAAATACGTTTTCTTGTACTTGGCGAGATCCTCGCCCTCCAACTCTTCCGCCACCCCTTCATACTGCACGCTCACTTCAGTCGTGCATCCAATCACCCACGCCATTCGAGGATTCCTTTTTAGATTGGGATACTTGCGCGACTCCTTCACCGTATCGAATATCAGTTCCAGTTCCGGCGTCACCGCGAAACCGGCCAGCGCCGCTTCCGGTTGCTCATCCGGGCCTAATGTCGAAAGCACCGCGAATCGCTCACCACTCATGAATCGATACACCTCTTCGATATCCATCGTCGCTCCTTCTTGCCTCGTCGTCACTCGTTCCCACGCATGTTACACTCACACGTTTCAGGGAGAGCCCATGCCTCGTTCGTTTCAAACCAGACTACGCCGCCACATTTTCAGCGCGCTGACTTGCTCTTTATCCGCTGCTTTTCTCGGCGCCGCGCTCGCCAGCGCTCAAGCCGCGCCGCCTGCGGATTTTTCTTCCAGTCTTTCCTGGCGGCTCGTTGGCCCCTTTCGCGGAGGCCGCGTGACCGCAGTTTCTGGAATCGCGGGCGATCCTAAAACCTACTACATGGGTACACCCGGTGGTGGCGTTTGGAAAACCACCGATGCCGGCGTTACCTGGTTTCCGATCTTTGATAGTGCGCATGTCGCGTCCATCGGCGATCTCGTTGTCGCACCATCCAATCCAAACATCATCTACGTGGCCACCGGAGAACAGTCGCCGGGCAATGGAGTTTGGAAGTCTACCGACGCCGGAGCAACTTGGACCAACATCGGCATCCGCGATTCGAAGATCATACCCTCCTTGCTGGTCGATCCGCGTGACGCCAATCTTGTTTACGTTGCAGCCTTCGGCGAATCCACTCCTAACGATGCGCGCGGCATCTATAAGTCTTCCGACGGCGGCAATTCGTGGCGCAAAGTCTTCTATAAAGACGACCACACCAGCCCCGCCGAACTTTGTTTCGATCCCAGCGATACCCACATCATCTACGCTTCGGTCCGCCAGGTAATTCCCCTCGAGCCCGGCCAGAAACCTCCGGAAGGTCTCGACACTGTGATCATGAAGTCCACCGACTCCGGCGAAACCTGGACTCTCCTGAGCGACAAGGGTCTGCCCGCCGACCATCGCGGACGTGTGGGCGTCGCCGTGGCTTTCGGCCTATCCGGCAAACGCCTATTC
>JBAVNY010000142.1:0-4233 GCA_049691535.1 Candidatus Acidiferrum sp. | reverse complement strand
AAAGAATTGTCGTTGTGCGTGGAAAGACAGCGAATCCCGAGATCGTCGAGGAGCTTGCGCATATCTTTGGTCTGGACTTCGGTCCACGCGAAATAGGGCGCGTAGAATTCCACGACTTGGTAACCCATTCCGGCCACGGCGCGCACCGTCGCTTGCGGGTCGCGTTTGAGTTCATCACGAACGGAATAGAGTTCGAGGCCTACGGGAATGGAAGTGGGGGCAGCACGAAGATCGAGAGCCCACGGAAGGATCGCGGAATACGTTACAAAGGTGCGGCGCGAGAAAGTTGGTAAAGTCATGAGGAAATGCTAACGCCGATTTGCAGGATTTCCTACTGTCGACATTATTGGTCAGAGGGGCTGAGGCTCTTTGTCGTTTTCCGTCTTGGTGTCGCCCAAATGCCGCTCCAGGGTTCTGCGGGCCAAGTCTTGTCCTCCAAGGCCAAAGGCGATAGCCAATCCAAACATGGCGGCGCCGAAGACGATGGAGAATGCGGCAACCACGGTTTGACGCGCAACGCCGAGTTCTTCAAGCGCCATGGTGATGGCCAGTATCCAAATGACGAAACGGATGGACCAACTGAGAATGCGCGCGGAACGAACACCGGCGTTGACCGCAGCAAGAAGCGCCGTTCGCGAAAGGAAATTGGCAATCACCGCGCCCAAGAACAAGATAACAATGGCGACAAAAATCTCAGGCAGAAAGCGGAACAGTCTTGAAATCTGCTCCTGCAAGCCGGCGACACCGAGAACGCTAAGACCGACGAGGACGAAGCATAGCCACGTGACCCAGAAAATGGAGTGGCTGAGCAACTCGCTCATGGCGGGAAGATGAGCCATGCGAAGGAAACGCGAAGCACCGGCTTCTTCCGACACGCGATCAATTTTCGTGAGGCCGAGAAGCGCGCGCAGCATTTGCTTGAAGATAAAGGCAACAAGCAGACCGATGGCGATGATGATGAGCATCACCAGGAATCTGGGAAGAAATTCGGCAACCATGTGGACTAAGTTGCTGTAGACCTGCTCTAAGGCTTGCAGGATGGTCTCTTTCATGATTTCACCTCAACGTTTGCTATCCATCGCTCCCTCAAATATGGCTTTTGCAATTCGAATTCGGCGCAGAGCATTTCGCTGGCCGCCTCCATCTCTGCTGGGGAAGAATCAGAATGTTCGATCAAGAAAGAATTGGTCATGCCGCGATAGAAGGGGGCAAAGGCTTGCACCAGGTGGTCGCGGTTAATTACGGCGTGGTGGTAGGACGAGGCGAAGTCGTAGACAGTCCTAACCCACAGGTCGGGCCTAAATCGGAATTGCCCTTCGGGCAGCGCGACAACGTTTTTTATTTCTTTCAGCGTGTCGGGATCCAGAATCACACTGAGAATCGGTTCCAGTTCGGTAACACCGCTGCGAAACATTTCAAACATGCGATGCGGATCGAGTTCGGTGGTCTCAGAAGTAAGCTCGTGTGATGGCCCAAAGGTGGGAACTTGCTGCGAGCGCTGGGCGTCCAGCCATAACGATTGATTCCCTTCCAGACACCAAAACAAATTGCCGACGGTTTGCCGCAGTACCTCGACGATATCACTACCGGCAACGGTAGGCGGTTGAGATTTCTCGCCGAGATAGGTCTGGCAACAGCGAAGATCGGAAGCAATGGCGGAGATGGCCATCCAAGCTTCTGGGCGCGCGCGAATCGCTCCTTCTTGCCAAACATCTTGATTCAGGCAGAGAGATGCGAGACGGCCGGAAAATCCCCATTCATCGGAATACAACTCACGGATAGCGCATCCGAAAACGGCGCGGCTCATCGGATAGAGAAGATTGCGTGCCAGCAGACCTTGAAATTTGTGGCGCTTGTATAAGGGCGCAATGAAATCGAAATTCTCGTGATAGGCCGGTTTGAGAAGGCTCGCAACGGCGCCGGGACTGAGGTTGGCGGCGGGGGGAACGACAGCACAGGCGCGAGCCCGCAGTAAATCAGCGGCGGCCAAGACGGTATGGAGCGCAACGCCCGGCGGAGGCGGACTGGAAAAATCGGCGGTGACCCGATGGATGGTGCGAAGCGAAGTAATTCCTGGCTGACGAGGATTCCTGGTGGAAGGCGCGGATGAGGTGGCTTCTAAAAGGCCATCCTTTTTATCTTTGTCTCCGCTGCCGACGATGACGATCACCACGCGCTGTCTAACGAAATACTGTTGAAAGCTCTGCTCAATGGCGGTCAGAGCATGGGAGATCGTGTCTGCCGCATCGCGAGAAGAGACGCCAACAAGTAAATCGACCTCGCCAACATTCATCAACTGGCGAAGTAAATCGTCTGCTAAAAAAGTATCTTCAGCCAAAACGAACCACCATCCGATACGAGATCAAAGCCGGCGAAGTTGAAACCAGTAAAACTGATAAGGGCCCAGGGTTAGCAAATAAGGCGCATTTCCAAACCGGGGGAACAGGTTGCGTCCAAACATTTCGATGGGGACGTAGCCCTTGTAACGCTGCACATCGAGTTCAACCGCCTGTGCGGAGTTAGAAAGATTGTTGACCACGAGTACCGTCTCGCCTTCAAATTGGCGGACGTAGGCCAAGACCCGATGATTCGACGGATTGAGAAACTGCATCGTGCCGCGACTAAAGACTCGGAATGCGTTGCGAACTTTGATAAGAGATTTCATCCAGAGCAGAAGAGAGTGCTCCGAGCGGGTTTGTGCATCGACGTTGACAGCCTGAAAACCGTAGACGGCGTTGGAAATGACGGGTGCGTAGAGGCGTTCCGGATCGGCCGCGGAAAAACCTGCGTTCAACGAACTGTTCCATTGCATTGGAGTGCGAACACCGTTTCGATCGCCAAGATAAATGTTGTCGCCCATGCCGATTTCGTCGCCGTAGTAGACGATGGGCGTTCCGGGCATGGACATTAATAAGCCATTCAGCAGTTCGATGCGCCTGCGGTCGTTGTTCATCATCGGCGCGAGGCGGCGGCGGATACCGCGATTAATACGCATGGTCTTGTCGGTAGCGTATTCGTCGTACATGTAATCGCGCTCGATGTCGGTGACCATTTCCAAGGTGAGTTCATCGTGGTTGCGCAGAAAAATAAACCACTGGGCATTTGCAGGAATTTCCGGGGTCTGCCCGAGGATCTCAATGATGGGCTTGCGATCTTCAAGCTTCACGGCCATGAACATTCTGGGCATGAGGGGAAAGTGGAAGGCCGCGTGGAACTCGTCGCCATCGCCGAAATAGGCGCGAACATCGGCGGGCCACTGATTGGCCTCTGCGAGTAGCATGGCGCTGGGATAGGAGATATCCAGACGTTTGCGGATTTCGCGAATGACCGCGTGCGTTTCGGGAAGATTCTCGCAGAGTGTTCCTTCGCGTTCGACCAGGAAGGCAACCGCGTCGAGGCGAAAACCGTCGACGCCCATATCGAGCCAGAACGTCATTACTTCCCAGACCGCTTCGAAGACCGCGGGATTGTCGTAGTTCAGGTCTGGCTGATGGCTGAAGAAGCGATGCCAGTAGTAAGACTTCGAGATGGGATCCCAGGCCCAGTTGGAAGTTTCCGTGTCGACGAAGACGATGGGGACGTCTTGATAGCCGGTGTCGGTTTCGCTCCAGACGTACCAATCGCGTTTGGGATTGTCGTGCGAGCTGCGCGATTCCTTGAACCAGGGGTGCTGGTCCGAGGTGTGGTTCAGAACCATTTCAATGATGACGCGAATGCCGCGACTGTGCGCAGCTTCGAGAAATGTTTTGAAGTCGTCTAACGTGCCGTAACTGGAGTGGACCGAGGTGTAATCGGCGATGTCGTAGCCATCGTCGCGCAAGGGAGAAGGATAGAAAGGCAGAATCCAAATGGCGGTGATTCCGAGTCCCTGAAGATAGTCGAGCCGGCGCGTTAGTCCGGCAAAATCCCCGATACCATCGGCATTGCTGTCGCAGAAGGTGCGAACGTGAAGCTGATAGATAACGGCATCCTTGTACCAGAGATTGGCCCTTTGCCGCGCCAACGATCGACTCTCCTTTCGTTCTGCAAGACTGATTCTTGAATTATTAGTCTACGGATGGAAGACCGCTCTGGGAAGATGCGGCTCATAGGGTCGGGGTTCGTAATTGAGATGCATTCGGCGTCTATTTCCACCTCAAAGATAGCTTGTATCCAGAGACAAGTCATCTCTAACCAAATCCGTTGGACGGTGGAGGCGCCGACTTCGATGCATTGGACCTGGCAAGGTGCGGT
>JBAVNY010000141.1:0-7195 GCA_049691535.1 Candidatus Acidiferrum sp. | reverse complement strand
AGGCACGTGGGCGTAGCTGAACATGGCGATGCGGTCGGGAGAAAGGCCAACGATTTGTTCGACGGTGTGGGCGAAGCTGTCGGCGGTCTGATAGGGCAGGCCGTAAATGAGATCAACGTTGATGCTATCGAAGCCGAGTTCGCGCGCGGTAGCAATCAGATCGCGGGTGACTTCGTAGGGCTGAACACGGTGGATGGCTTTTTGGACTTCAGCTTTGAAATCCTGAATGCCCATGCTGAGTCGATTAAAACCCATCCTGCGAACGGTTTCGAGATGAGCGGGGGTGGTGACACGGGGATCAACTTCGATGCCGATTTCTGCGTCTGGCGCGAAGTTAAAGCGCTCGTGGGTATAGGTGAAAAGATCTTCAATTTGTTCGGGAGAAAGATAGGTTGGTGTGCCGCCGCCCCAATGAAATTGGGTTACCTGGCGAGTGCGCGAGACGCCGCGGCTGATGCGATCCACCTCTTTTTTGAGTATGTCGAGGTAAGGCGGGGTGACGCTTTTATTTTTCTGGATGATGACGTTGCAGGCGCAAAACAGGCACAGGCTTTCGCAGAAAGGCAGGTGCATGTACAGAGAAACGGGCGATTGCTTTTTGTCAGCTGCGGCGATGGCTTCTTCGTATTGATCGGGGCCAAAGGTATCGTTCCAGACGGGCGCGGTGGGATAGCTGGTGTAGCGCGGGCCGGGTCGATTATAGCGAGTGACAAACTTTTCGCCGACCGACAATTCGTCGTGCATTTCGCGCAACGTGGGATTCATTAATGACACGGCGTGTACCTCCTGGCGCGCTCACGAGCGCGATTGGACCGCCGGCTGTGCGTCGTGGAGCGCCGCTTGCTGACCGGTGTGAATAAATAATTGAGCATTCTCCACGGGGGTATGCTGCAGAATCCCGTGGCCGAGATTGAGAATATGTCCAAGCCCGCCAAGCTCGTTGACGATGTCGAGCGTGTTTTGGCGGATTTTTTCTGCGGGTGCGAAAAGCACGGCGGGATCAAGGTTGCCCTGGATAGCGACCTGCGGCCCAGCGAGTTTGCGTAGATCTGCCAAGGGAATGCGCCAATCGACGCTAAGGACGTTGGCCCCAGCCTGGACCACAGAAGGGAGCAGGTGATGAGACGCTTTAGTGTAATAGATGACCGGCACCTTCGAACCTAAACCCAAGATGATCTCTTGGACAGCCGGAAGAACGAATTCGGTGTAATCGCGCAGATGAAGTTCGCCACACCAGGTGTCGAAAAGTTGAACAGCGGAGACGCCTGCTGCGATCTGGGCTTTCAGGTAGAGGATCGTGGTTTGCGCGATCTTGTGGAGCAGTTCACGAAAGACTTTGGGCTCGCGGTAGAGGAAGTCCTTTACGGTGGCGAAGCCTTCTTTGGTACGGCCCTCGACCATGTAACAGGCCAAGGTCCAGGGAGAGGCGGCAAATCCCAAAACGGGAACGTCTGGGCCGGCTTGCGCAACGGTACGGCGCAGGGCTTCCATCAGAAAGCCGGTTTCCACTTCAGGGTCGAAAATGCGCAGCTTTCGAACGTCGGCTTCGTTGCGAACGGGTTCGGGAAGGTTGGGTCCTGCATCGCCAAGTTCGAGGGGGAGGCCCATAGCCTCGGCGGGAATCAGGATGTCAGAGAAAATGATGATGGCATCGACGCCCAGGCGGCGGAAGGGCTGCAGGGAGACTTCGACGGCGAGATCCGGTGTCTTGCAAACTTCCAGAAACGAATGCTTTGCGCGAATTTCGCGATATTCGGGAAGATAACGGCCTGCCTGACGCATCATCCACACGGGAACGCGGGGGACTGGTTCGCAGCGGCATGCTCGAAGAAATAGGTCTTTTCGCGATAGCTCAGAGGACGGTTTCGTCATAGCCAGTTTATGCCCTAAAGGATAACAAATCCCGGGGTTTCCTGCTGTGAGGCTTGCCACAGCATGTGCGATGCGGAGAGACTAAGCTATACTGAGGTGAAACACTACAGCGCAACCTGGGGCAGGGCGCGCTCCCGCTTCCTCCCAGATCGGCGTGGACAAGGCCGATGAATCAAACGTTCGTTCTCTTAACCGTACTCGCCTATCTCGTAAGCATGGGCTTGTATATCCGTTTCTTGTATACCGGCAAAGAAGTGACTGGGCGGCTGGCTACCTTGTTGCTGTTTCTGGGGTTAGGCGCGCATTACCTGGCCTTGCTGTTTCGCGCCCGGGCCACGCACTCCGTTCCGTACCACGATTTGCAAGGGTCGATGTCGCTGTTTGGCTGGCTGCTGGCGGTGACGTATCTGTGCCTGGAGATTTACCACCGGCAGCGAACTGTGGGCGCGTTTGTGATGCCGGTGATTTTGGGGTTCTTTTTCACGGCATACCTGATGCCGGACCACCCGGGGACCCCGACGCAAGCGCATGGCGTTGTGTTCGCGCTACACGTGACGCTGAGCATTCTGGCGTACGCCGCGTTCGCGCTTTCCTGTGTGCTGAGTCTTATGTATCTGGCGGAAGAACGGCTGCTACGCATGCGCAAACTCGGAGACATTTTATGGCGATTGCCGTCCCTGGAGTTGCTGGAGCGGATGAGCCACACCAGTGTTCTGGTGGGCCTGATTACCATTGCGGTGGGCACGGGGCTAGGATTTTTGGCAGTGGACCGTCTGCCGGGGCATAGTTCGTATTCCGATCCCAAGTACATCGTTACATTAGTGGTGCTGTTGTTGTATGCGGCCTATCTGCAGGTGGCGCGGTCGGCGACCTGGAGAGGTGCGCGAGCGTCGATGCTGTGCGTATTTAATTTTGTTTTGGTCATGCTGAGCTTCACGGTTGTGAATCTCTATTTCTCTCAGCACCACCGTTATTTTTAGGAGCGCGCGACTCGCGGCATGGAGATCGTCCTCGTCGGTCTGAATTTTCGCACTGCACCTGTAGAGGTGCGGGAGAAGGTGTCGTTTTCGACCGAGCAGGCGCAACAGGCTTCTGAACAGTTGCGGGCGCAAGGGATTCTTGAGGAAACGCTGGTGCTGTCGACCTGCAACAGGAGCGAAGTGTATGGAGTGCATCCGGGGACCACGCGCGAATCGGCGAATGCGCTTTCTGCGTTTCTGAGTGCGTTCCACTCAGTCCAGCCCGATAAGTTAAATCCTTCGCTTTACCATCACTACGATCACGATGCGGTGCGTCATTTGTTTAGGGTGTCAGCGGGCCTGGAGTCCATGTTGCTTGGCGAAGCGGAAATTCTGGGGCAGGTGCGGCAGGCTTATTTGCGGGCGCAAGAGCTGCACGTAACCGGGCCGGTGCTGAACCGGTTGTTCCAGGCGGCGCTGGAAGTCGGGAAGCGAGTGCGGGCGGAAACGGAATTAGGGACGCGTCCGATGGGCGTGGCGTCTGCGGGAATGAAGCTCGCTGAGCGGATTTTTGGAAAATTGAATGATCGCAGCGCTCTAGTGTTGGGCGCGGGCACGATCAGTGAGCAAGTTGTTTCGCAGTTGCGCGACCGCAATATTGGGAGGCTGTACCTGACGAATCGCTCGCGCGATAAGGCCGAGGAGTTCGCGACCCAATACAACGGGAAAGTGCTGGACTGGGGAGAGTGGGATTCCTCGCTGAAGCTGCCGGACATTATCGTGTCCGCAGTCGGCGTGCAGGACACGCTGCTGAGCAAAGCGCAGATCGAACGAGCGATGGCGGCGCGCGGAAACAAGGCGCTGTTCCTGATGGATTTGGGAATGCCGCGCAACATTGATCCGTCGGTCGCTAGCCTGTACAACGTATATCTCTATACGATGGAGGACCTGACAGAGATTGTTCAACAGAACCGCAGCGCGCGGCAGAGCGAAGTGCCCAAGGCGGACGCGCTGGTGGAAGAACACGTGGGCAAGTTTATTTCCTGGCAGGCGAGTGTGGAATTGATTGGAGTGCTGGACACGTTGCGCAGTAGCCTGAAACAACGGCGAGCGCGCTTTTTACAGGAAAAGCTGGCAGGGATGAATCATTTCACGAGTGAAGATCACGAGCAGATCGGGAAATTGATGGACGAAATGATTGAAAAGCTGCTGATTGCGCCGGCAGAGCGCTTGCGCTCGGAAAAGGAACATCGTCGCAAAATTCAGAATGTTGAAGCACTTCGGGATTTGTATCTATCCGACCGGGAGAAACCGTGAGGCCTCTGCGCATTGGCAGTCGAGGAAGCATCTTGGCCCGCTGGCAAGCGGAGTTCGTTCGCAAACAGCTTTTTCAGTTGACGGGCATGGAAGCGGAGATTGTGATTATTAAAACGTCGGGCGACAAGATGCAGCAGGCGCCACTGACGCAGATTGGCGGGAAGGGAATTTTTATTAAGGAATTGGAAGAAGCGCTGCTGGATGAAAGTGTCGATCTGGCGGTGCACAGCGTGAAAGATATTCCCACCGAGACGCCGTCGCGATTGTCGTTTCCAGCGGTTTGCCGGCGTGACGATGTGCGCGATTGCCTGGTTTCGAACAATGGTTTGACGCTGGCCAATTTGCGGCAGGGTGCGCGCGTTGGAACGAGCAGTCTGCGGCGGCAAGCGCAATTGCGGCATTACCGGAAAGATTTGGATATTCGCGAACTGCGCGGCAACGTGGATACGCGGCTACGTAAGGTGGAAAGTGGCGAGTACGACGCGATTGTGTTGTCGAAGGCGGGGCTGGACCGGCTCGGCTGGAGTCAGAAGATTACCGAGCCGCTTTCGCCGGAAATTTCGCTGCCGGCGGTGGGCCAAGGTGCGATTGCGATTGAGTCTCGCGTGAAGGATACGGAAGCGGCGGAAATTCTTGGCAAGTTGGATGACGCGGAAACGCGGACGGCGATTATCGCGGAGCGGGCGCTGCTTTCGGCGTTGCAAGGTGGCTGTCAGGTCCCGCTGGGAGCTTGGGCGCGCATCGAGCGCGGTGAACTGGTGATGGACGCAGTGGTCTGCTCGGTGGATGGCGTGCAATATGTGCGCGAACGTGCCACGGCGCCTCCGGATCAGGCTGCGCAGCTCGGTGAGAATATGGCGCGGATTTTGGCAGAGGGCGGAGCACGGAACATTCTGGAAGAGGTGATGCGTTCCCGTGGGTGAAGGCACACCAAACCCGCTGCAGGGGAAGCGCATCGTGATTACGCGCGCAGCGGATCAGAGCGAATCGCTGGTTGCAGGCTTGCGAGCGAGTGGCGCGATTGCGGTGCTGATGCCGCTGGTGGCGTTTGCGTCGCCTGATGATGTGAAGCGATTGGATGAGACGGTCGCGAGCCTTAGCGAATTCGACTGGATATTTCTTACTAGCCAAAACGCGTTGCGGGCCTTGCAGGATTCTAGCGTGCGCATTCACGTGGCGCTTCGGGATGCGATAAAAGGCGCGTCGATTGCGGCGGTGGGACCGGCTACGGCGGAGGCCGCAGGGCAGGCAGGGCTAGTTGTGGCGTTTATTGCAGGACAGCATGACGGAGTTTCGCTGGCGCGCGAATTGGCTGCGGAAGTTAAGGGGAAAAAGGTGCTGCTCCCGCGCAGCGATCGTGCGAACCCGGATTTGGTGGCGGTGCTGGGTGAGTTGGGAGCGAGTGTGACTGAGGTGGTTGCGTAAGAGACGGTTCGGACGGATGGCGTGATGGATCGCTGGCAGGAAGTCGTGACGCGTACGCCCCCGGATGCAGTTTTGTTTTTCAGTCCTTCGGCGGTGCATCATTTAGAGGAGTTGTTAGGCACGGAGCGATTCGCCGAGCTTTCGAATAAGCTTGTGTATGCGGCTATCGGCACGGTGACGGAGCGAGCCATTCGAGCCGCAGGCGTCGAACGGGTTTTGAAAGCCGCGGACACGACGGTGGACAGTATCATCCAGACGTTAACAGAACATTTTGCATCGGCCGGGGCAGTGTTGCCCGCAGGAGTGAAACGCGGATGAGTTTTCCTACGCATCGCCCACGACGTCTTCGTCGAACCGAAGCACTGCGAAACATGGTTCGTGAAACGCGCTTGAGCACCGCTGGATTCATCTATCCGATGTTTGTGTGTCCGGGCAGTGGCGTGCGCAAGGAAATCAGCTCGATGCCGGGGATTCATCAGCAATCGGTAGATAAAATCGTGGAAGAGTGTTGCGAAGTGGAATCGCTGGGAATCCCTGGAATTATTTTGTTCGGCCTGCCGGAGACGAAGGATGCGCGGGGTACCAGTTCGCTGCATTCCGATGGAGTGGTACAGCAGGCAATCAGTGCGATTCGCAAAGCAAATTTGAAGCTGTTGGTAATCACCGATGTTTGCCTCTGTGAATACACCGATCACGGCCATTGCGGCGTACTGGAGCATGGAGACGTGGTGAACGATGCGACGCTGGAGATCCTGGCGGAACAAGCGCTTTCGCATGCGCGGGCTGGCGCGGACATTGTGGCGCCTTCGGACATGATGGATGGGCGGGTGGCGGCGATCCGCGGGAAGCTTGACGATCACAAGTTCGAAAACATTGCGATCCTCGCGTATGCTGCAAAATATTGTTCCGGCTTTTATGGGCCATTTCGCGAAGCGGCCCAATCTGCGCCGCAGTTTGGAGATCGCCGCAGCTACCAGATGGATCCGGGAAACGCGCGGGAAGCGTTGAAAGAAGTGGCGCTGGATCTGGAAGAAGGCGCGGACATGGTGATGGTAAAGCCGGCGCTGCCGTACCTCGACATTATCCGCATGGTGCGCGATGAGTTCGATGTGCCGGTAGCGGCGTACAACGTGAGCGGCGAATACTCGATGGTCAAGGCGGCCGTTCAGAAGGAATGGGTCGAAGAGAAACGAGTGGTGCTGGAGATTCTTACAGGAATTCAGCGCGCCGGGGCGGACATTATATTGACGTATCACGCCAAAGACGTTGCTCGCTGGCTGAAACCCTGATTCAAGTACGGCAAAGGTGCTTCGATGAGTGCAACAGACACGCAGGTGAAGACGAACCGCAGGCGCTCTCGTGAGATTTTCGAGAAGGCGGAGAAGGTGCTGGTCGGCGGCGTGAACAGCCCGGTGCGGGCGTTTCGGTCGGTGGGTGGCGAACCGCTGATTATTGAGAAGGGAAGCGGGCAGCATTTGTACGATGCGGATGGAAATGTGCTGTTGGATTATGTGTGTTCGTGGGGCGCAATGCTGCTGGGGCATGCGCATCCGGCGGTCAGTGCGGCGATTGCAGAGCAGGCACAGCGTGGGACGAGCTTTGGCGTTACGACCGAGCTGGAG
>JBAVNY010000140.1:0-2594 GCA_049691535.1 Candidatus Acidiferrum sp. | reverse complement strand
CTGCGTACGACTTCATGGCGTTATAGGAAACGATGAATCCCAATTCCTTGGCCAACGCGATGTAGGGTTCAGCCTGGGCTGTCTCGGTCACATTCGTTCCAACTCGGATGAACGACATGCCATAACGAGCCGCGAGCCGCAGGTCTTCTTCGCGCCCGATGCCAGGGATGAAAAACATCCCCCACTTTGCGTGCTTGAGGGCCTGAGTCGCGGCCTCCATGTATTCCTCGTCCGTCGCAGCCGCCATGCCCTTGCCCGCCTGTGATGCATTGAGGCCCAAACCGTGCCCAACTTCGATCCAGCGGAAACCGACGCCCTCGAGCGCCGACGCGATCGTTGCCGTGTCTTCGGCTGTGAACTGAAAATCGATCAGGTATGAGCCGTCTCGCAGCGTCACTTCGAGGATGTCGGGAAAGACTTCGAATGTGGCCATGATCAGCTCTTGAATCTACTGCTATCTTGTTACCGCTGTTGCCTTCGCAGTGGCTTTGCCCACCACGGCGGCAACCTGGGAAACCGCCTGAGACGAAAGTTCAGGGTAAAGCGGAAGTGACAATACTTGCTCGGCGGCGGCTTCCGCCTGCGGAAACGCTCCTGGTCCGTAACCCAGATCAGCATACGCCGGCTGCATGTGCACCGGAATCGGGTAGTGAATACCGGTCTGAATACCCTCGGCGGTCATCGTCGCCTGCAGTCCATCGCGATCAGCCGCGCGCACGGTATATACGTGATATACGTGCTGTGCCCACGGCATCTCTGCGGGCGTCTCGACGTCGGAGGTTGCCAGAAGATCGTTGTATTGCCGAACAATCCTGCGGCGCGCTTCAGTCCACTGATCCAGATGGCGCAGTTTTACGCCCAAGACCGCCCCCTGAAAGGCTTCCATGCGGTAGTTGTATCCCCGCAACACGTGGTGATATTTGCGGCTCTGTCCCCAGTCCCGCAGCATGCGTATGGTGCCCGCGTACTCTGGATTTTTCGTGGTGACGGCCCCGCCTTCGCCGTAGGCGCCAAGGTTCTTTCCAGGATAAAAGCTGAAACAGGCAATGTCTCCAATACTTCCCACGGGGCGCCCTTTGTACTTCGCGCCGTGCGCCTGCGCGGCGTCTTCAATGACGAGGAGTCCGCGCCGGCGGGCAATGTCCATGATCGGATCCATGTCCGCTGGTTGGCCGTATAGGTGCACCGGCAAGATCGCCTTCGTTCGATGCGTAATGGCGTCCTCAATCACCGCCGGATCCATGTTGAACGAACGCGGTTCGATATCTACAAGGACTGGGCGCGCGCCCGCGTAAAGAATAGCGGCCACGCTGGCAACAAAGGTAAACGGAACTGTGATGACTTCATCCCCAGGCTTAATGCCGGCCGCCAAGAGCGCCAAATGCAAGGCGCTCGTTCCAGAATTCAGGGCGATGCATTCTGATGTTCCGCAGTATTTTGCGAAATCCTGCTCAAACCCAGCCACTTCTGAACCCAGGACGAACTGGCAGCTTTCCAGGACGCGGGAAATCGCAGCGTCAATTTCAGGCTTGATGCTTTGATACTGCGCCTTGAGGTCGAGATACGGTACTTTGACGTTTGCCATAGGACTACTGAATCCTAATGCGCCGGCGACTATGCGTCATGCCGTCTGCAGGGAGGCGAGCCGTAACTCCACGGGGCGTCCCCGTTGCGCCATCGACTGTGACGCTGCCTGCAAGATCTCGACTACGCGAAGTCCAGCGCCACCACCGGTTTCCGGTTCCGCTGCGCGCTCGATGCAGTGCAGGAAGTGATCGATCTCGCGACGCAATGCCTCGGTCCCATCGATCTGCGGGGCCAGCATGTCGCCGGTGCGATATCCCACCAGCATCTGATACAGCTTCTCCGGGTTCTGATGAGTGTTCAGCGTGATGCCCGTGTCATAAACCTTTATCTTCTCACTCTGCTCCAGATCATCGTAAACGATCATCTTGCGGCTCGCGCCGATCAAGGTCCGCCGCAATTTCACTGGAGCGAGCCAGTTGGCGTGGATGTGCGCAATCTGGCTGCCTTCAAAGAATAGCGTTAGATACGCGATGTTTTCTGTGCCTCCCGGTACATGGCTGAGTCCGGTGGCCGACACAGCGCAGGGGCGGAAAGGAAGAACGTAGTCCATGATCGACAGGTCGTGCACCGCGAGGTCCCACAGAACGTTGACGTCGTGCTGGAACAGCCCCAGATTTACACGCACAGAATCGTAGTAGTAGATCTCGCCCAGTCCGCCGCTCTCCACCAGTTCTCGAATCTTGCGGACTGCGCCTGTGTAAACGAACGTGTGATCGACCATGAGCACACGGTTGCGCTTCTGGGCGACGTCGATGAGATGCTGCGCCTGGTCGGTATCGGAGGCGAGCGGCTTTTCGACCAATACGTGCTTTCCCTCCTGCAGGGCGCGCAGAGCCAAATCGTAGTGAGTCGAGACCGGCGTCGCAATGGCGATCGCATCGATCGCAGGGTCTTCGATCAGTTCTTTAAAATCCCTGGTCGTGCGGATCGTGGGATACCGGTTGCTGACCAAAGCGAGCCGGTCATCCCGGAGATCGCTAACAGCGGCCACCTGTGCGCCCTTCGCT
>JBAVNY010000139.1:0-3078 GCA_049691535.1 Candidatus Acidiferrum sp. | reverse complement strand
CTGCAATTCGCCCTGATACGTTTTCTGCCATAGCTCCAGCAACCGGTATTGTGCCGACTTGCGCTCCTCTTCGCTGTTCGCCATCGCGGCCAGTGCCATCGGCAATTCATGCGCATTCGTCCCGATCGCTTCCAAGTCGTGCTGGTACGCCAAATACGTATTCGACGTGCCCTTGAAGCTTTCTCCCAGCACATCCCGCATGGCTTTCACTACATATTCCTGCCACAGAAAACTGTGTCGCCGCCGCGTCCCGAAATCGCTAACCCGCAATTCCGGCACCCCGCGCAGCCGCTCCATCTTTTCCCAGAGCTTGGTCTTGGCTCGCGCGTAAAGAATATCCAGTTCAAATTCTGTCAGCCGCTTCAAGCTCGCCCGCGTCTTCAATTCGCTGATCGTCGACAGCGTGTAAATCTCCCACATCGTGGTCTGTGTCCACAGCCCGCGAAACGACAGGGAAATTTGCCCGTCGTGCGACGACAGTTCGTAATCCGAAAGCCGGAAGTCGTGCTCCAACCATTCCAGAAACGCCGGCTCGAAAATGCCCCGCCGCCCGTAAAACGAATTGCCCGCCAGCCAGATAAGTTCGGATTTGTGGAATCGCAGCTTCTTCGTCTGTTCCAACTGCTCTCTCAATTCGTTAGGGTCAACGATGTCCCCCAGTCGCACATCCGTCGACCGGTTGTACAGCGAGAACGAAGCGGTTGTAGTAGGGAATTGCTTCCAGATGAACTGCAACATCAACAGCTTATAAAAGTCCGTGTCCAGCAGGGATCTGGTGATGGGATCCAGTTCCCAATTGTGGTCATGAGCGCGACGAGCGAAGTTAATGATCACGCCAAATAGTGTACTTCACCACCCCGCCCCCAAGGAATCAAACTTCCCAACCCCACCCAGTTCCGTTGAACCGTTCAAGCCTCCGTGCACTCTGCGCTCCGACCTCTGTGTCCTCTGCGTTAAATCTTTTCCTGCTCAGTGCCGCACCCTCTTCTGCCGAGACCGCGCAAATTCCGCCACCTGTTCATCAAACTCCTTCTTCGACAACGCCCCGCTCGCCAGCGCATCTCCCAGCGCCGCAATCTTTCCCGTATCCGCCGCCGTCCATCCGCTCGGACTCTCCACCGTCCTGCTTCCCGACCCCTTCTCATACCCGCCCACCAATTCCGTCACCTTCACCTCATACTCCTGCGGCGAAATCAGCCCGTTGTTCACCGCATCGGTAAGCGCCTCAATCTTCTGCCCCTCCGGTAATCCTTGCCGGAACCACACATTGCTCCACCGCATCGCCGTCACGGTTGTTACCACACCAGCCAGCGCCAACAGCGCCACCCTCATCGTCGTCCGCATCATTGGCTTCCTCATCGCTCCACTTTGCCCGCACACGACCGACCCATTCTAGTGGGCTTTCTCACGGGCGGCAGCGAGCGCGTCCGCCGCCCCGGCGAATTGCCCGCTACCTATCCCGCAAGACCGCGCTATAATCCGTGCCTCATTATTTACGTACAAGAGTTACTTGAGGACAGATCGGGACATTTCAGGTTATGAGCAGTGATCGACCCAGCTCTCCCCTCGGCAAGCGCCTCGATACCTGGAAAGAGATTGGCGCGTTCTTCGGACGCGATGAACGCACTGCTAAGCGCTGGGAAAACACTCGCGGCTTACCCGTTCACCGCGTTCCCGGCGAAGGCCGCGCCAATGTCTACGCCTATACCGGCGAACTCACCGCTTGGCTGCAAAGCGCAAAAACGAAGCACGATCCAACCGCCAACTCCGACACCGACATTCTGAACGTCCCGGGTTCCGTACCCGTTCAGCCCGTCGGCGTAGCCTCGGAACTGACCTCCCCAGTCGCCCCGCCATCCTCCTCGCACTCACCGCACCAACGGAATTTCAGAATGCAGTTCCTCTCGCTGCTCGCCATTCTCGTAGCCGCTACCGGTCTTGCCCTCGTTTTCAGGAGTTGGCGACCCTCTCGCCCTTCCCCGTCTTCGAACACACCCCGGCCCTCCGCCTCTCACCAGGTCGACCCACAAGCCCAGGATCTTTATCTGAAAGGGATCTACTACTGGCACAAACGCACGCCCGAAAGTCTCAATCAGGCCGTCGACTTTTTCACTCAAGCCATCGTCCGCGACCCGAATTACGCTGAAGCCTACGTCGGCCTGGCCAATTGCTACAACCTTCTCCACGAATACTCGTCCATGCCCGCCGAAGAATCCTATCCACGCGCCAAGAACGCCGCCGAACGCGCCATCGCTCTCGACGACTCACTCTCCGCCGCTCACAGTTCTCTCGCCTTCGTCGATTTTTGGGGCTATTGGGACGCCACCACCGCCGAGAAGGAATTCCGTCGTGCGCTCGCGCTCGACCCCAACTCCGTCCCTGCCCACCACTGGTACGCCACCGTCCTAATGTGCCTCGGGCGCCTTCCCGAATCTCTTCGCGAAATCGACGCCGCCCACAAACTCGATCCCCAATCCATTTCCGTCCTAGCTGATCGTGGCCTTATCCTCTACAGTGCTGGCCAAACTCAAGAAGGCATCCACGCCCTCCGCGAACTAGAAAATTCCGACCCCGATTTCCTTTCCCCTCACAAATATCTAGCCGATATTTATCTTCTCCAGGGCGATTCGCGCATGTTCCTTCTCGAATCAAAAAAGGCCGCCACCCTTATGCACGACGACCAGCGCATGGCCCTGGTCAACGCTGGCGAATCCGGCTATGCCACCGCCGGACAGCAGGGCATGCTCCTGGCCATGCTAAAAGTCGAAAAGAGTTTCTACTCCCAGGGCAAAGAGTCGCCGTACGAACTCGCCCGCACCTACGCCCTCCTCGACGACAAATCCCAAGCCCTCGAATTCCTTCAAATCGCCAGCGCCAAACACGATCCCGCTCTCCTCCAAATCCTGAACGATTCCGCCTTCAACTACCTCCGCCCCGACCCCTCTTTCCAATCCCTCCTAACCAACGCCCACCTCCCCTCCACGTAATCGCCTTTCTCTGCGCCCTCTGCTCCTCGTCCTTTCCGTTCTCTGCGTTAAATCTTTCCTTTCTTCTCCGCCACCGCTACCGTACTTCGCC
>JBAVNY010000138.1:0-4910 GCA_049691535.1 Candidatus Acidiferrum sp. | reverse complement strand
CATCGGCTCCGATTCCATTATGTCTCTCTGGCACGACCTCACCGGCAACCTCGCCTTCGTCGCGACTGCGCTCGTCAGCGTTTTCCTGGTCGTCGGGGGCATCGTCATCATGAACATCATGCTTGCCAGCGTCACCGAGCGGACCCGCGAAATCGGGTTGCGCCGCGCTATGGGTGCCAGGAAGAAACAAATCATGCTCCAATTCCTCACCGAATCGGCGGTGCTTTCTGCGACCGGTGGCTTGATCGGCATCGCCGCCGCTTATGGAATCGTCACCCTGGTTAAAACTCTTTTTGCTTTCCCGATGGAAACGCCGCTGAGTGCGGTGATTCTCTCGCTCTGTCTTTCCACCGTAGTCGGACTTTTCTTTGGAATTTTTCCCGCGATGCGCGCAGCCAAGCTGGATCCCATCGAAGCGCTGCGTTCGGAATAAGGAACAATCATGGCTCAGGCATACGGCGAAAATCTCAAACAAGCTCTCGACACGCTCCGCTCTCATAAACTACGCAGCGCGCTTACCGTCTTTGGCGTCGTCCTCGGCGTCAGCGTCATCATGCTGGTCGCTGCGCTGATCACCGGTCTCGATCAAAAGATCCAGGAAAACATCAAGCAATTCGGCGCAGACACCGCCTTCATCACCAAGTGGGATCAGGGCCGCAACGGTGGGCCGCCGCCTCTCGAAGAAATACAACGCAAGCCTCTAACGCTGGACGACGCCATCGCCATTCAGGAAAAATGTCCCGCGGTTCGCCAGGTCACCACCTTCTTGCAGACCAACTGGGATCACCAGCACGTGGTTCGCACCAAATCCGGCGAAGTCACCGCCGTCGATTTTCGCGGCGTTCAGCCTAATTTCGGGGAAGTCTATGCCAATGCCGAAACTTTGCAAGGCCGCTTCATCGGCGAGGGTGACGATCTTCACAAAGAAAAAGTGGTAATGCTGGGCGAAAACGTCGCCCCGGTGCTCTTTCCCGAAGGCCATCCCGTCGGCAAAGACGTCATGATTGATGGTTCCGAATTCCAGGTAATCGGCGTGGTCGAAAAGCCCAAGGGCGGTTTTGGCATGGGCGATGAAGATCGCCGCGTCTTAATTCCTTACAGCACCTTCAAGAAAACTTATCCAGCCGCCGACGAAATCAACATGCGCGCGCAGGCCTATCCCAAAATGCTCGATCAAGCTGTCGATCAGATTCGCGAGGTGCTCGAGCACCGCAGAAATGTGCCTACCGGGGGCAAAGATAACTTCTCCATCGCCACTGCCGAGCAGCAAGTCGAAGAATTTCACAACATCGTCGGCAAAGTTGCCCTCGCCACTGTCGTTCTCAGTTCCATTGGCTTGCTCGTCGGTGGCATCGGCGTGATGAACATCATGCTGGTCAGTGTCACCGAACGCACCCGCGAAATCGGTGTCCGCAAAGCCATCGGCGCAAAAAGCAGAGACATCACTTGGCAGTTTCTGCTGGAAGCCATGACCCTCACTGGCGCGGGCGGAGTCATCGCCCTGATTCTCGTAAACGCTTTGGTGCTACTGGTCCGCGTCACTCTTCAATGGCCCGGCGTCGTGCCTCTCTGGGCCGCCACCACCGGCATCGCCGTCAGCGTCAGCATCGGTCTCATCTTCGGCGTCTGGCCCGCCATGAAAGCCGCCAAACTTGATCCCGTAGACGCCCTCCGCTACGAATAGCGTTCAGCGCACGGAAGTTAGCACAATTATCTCGGGAAATATTTACGCGGAGCGCAACAGTCGCGCCGCACGATTGCGCAACGTAGGCGCTGCCGCTGCCGGCGCTATCGCCACTGGCTTGTGCCGTGCATGAGGGAAGAGTTGTGTCGCCAGCGCTTGCGCGGACCCGATGCGCTGCGCCGGATCTTTCGCCAGACACGACGCCACCAAATCATTCAGCGCCGCTGGCACCGAACTGTTCACATGTGAAAGCGGTTGCGGCGTCGACGACAAAATCCGGTTGCACACCACATTAATCGACTCGCCCGCGAACGGCGAAGTCCCGGTAATCATTTCGTACAGCATCACGCCCAACGAGAAAATGTCCGATCGCGCATCCTGCGCCCGCCCCATAATTTGTTCCGGACTCCAATACGCTGGCGTGCCCAGCAAGGGCGTGTCCTTTTTCTCGTGGCTGGCCAGCCTCGCCATTCCAAAGTCCGTCAGCTTTGGCCCATTGTCGTCGGCGATCAACACATTGGCTGGCTTCACGTCTCCGTGAATCACGCCGCGGCGATGTGCCACTTCCAGCGCCAGGGCCACCTTTCCGCCCCACGCGCACGCATTCGCTACCGGAATGCTGCCCTTGCTCAAAATCTTTTCCACGGACTGCCCTTCGACCAGTTCCATCACCAGATAGGGCGTGAATGTCGACTCCTCAATCCCCATGTCATGCAGCGCCACGATATACGGGTGCGTCAGTTGCCCAACCACCCGCGCTTCCCGGAAGAATTTATTGCGCGATTCACCCCGCGCCAGCTCCGGTGAAAACAACTTAATCGCCACCGCGCGATCAATCAGCGGGTCGTAGCCGCGCACCACGCGACTCGACGCTCCTGTCCCTAGCGTTTCCAAAACCTGATAACGGCCCACTTGCACGAGCGTTTATCTCCTGCGGAGCGATCCGCTCCTTATCACCTGCATGCAAGAGTAGAGAGAATCCGCAACCGCCGAAATGAAGCACCAGTCACGTTCGCGAGGTACCTTAGTACTGGCCCGCACGGAATAACCTCTGTGATTCCGTCGCCCTGTAGCTCACCCCTTCAGGGGTGAAGCTTCCCACCACAATCTTTTAGCGAGGCGTAAGGAGTGAAGCCCGAGGCCTCCCGAAGGCCTATTAGGAAGAAGACGTAAAGGGCGAGGGCGAGGTCCCTTCCACCACAACTTCAGTGCGATCCCAACGCCGTCTGCAACACCGGCTCCGATCGCACTTTCCCCGGAAGGTCATGCACAAACGTCTTCATCGCCGGATGCCATCGATGATTTAATCCAAACGCCAGCATCTCCGACATCGCCTGGTCCGGCGTCCAGTTCTGAAACGCAATTCGGTACGCCGCGATAAAAACGCCCGTCCGATCTTCGCCCAGCGCACAATGCACAAAAATCGTTTGCGCCGGATTTTCTTTCAGCAGCGCGAAAAAACTTGCCAGCTGTTCGTTCGTCGGTGTAGAAAATCCGCCGATCGGTATGTATACGAAGCGCATCCCCAACGCTTCCGCTTCCCGCCGCTCGTGCTGCACTTTGTCGCGCGATTCTCCGCGCAGATCCACGATCGTGGTGATTCCCATATTTTTTAGCAGCGTAATGCTGGAAAGATTCGGTTGTGCGCCTCGAAAAAGATTGTCAGAAACTTTTCCGACGTTGTGAATTCCCGGCACAACTACTTTTTGACCGTACGAAGACGAGATAGAAGAGCTCGGCGCAGCAGATTGTGCGTGCGCAGCAGGGTGCGATGTGAGGAAAAAAAGGAAAACGAGGAAAAAATAAATTCGTCGCATAGTAAGTTGGATGCAAAGAGTTTACTGAACGTCTTCTTCAGTATTTCACAAAATTCCTGTAGTGACTTCCCGTAACGGCACCACAAGATATGGGCGCTTACGAAAAAACTTACCTAGATTTTGTGATTTTCTCTTGACAGGATTCTTCCCGGGTTCGATACTTCGATTCCAGATTCGGGGGACGTGGAAGCGCCAGGCGGACCAGAGTCGGGGAGATGTCAGTTAGTCTGACATTGGCCCACGTACCTGCCCGGGATCACCGAAAAAAACGAGCGCGAAGTGAATGCTCCGCGCAGTTTGTCAAGCGGCGGAGTTCCGATGTTTGGCCTTGTGCACTTCACAGGCACTGGCAGAGCATGGGCATTTTGCGGTCGTTTTTTCTCGGCGGGCAGATTCCACTTCACCGAATCTTCAGATTTGGCCCTGGTGCGGTACACCCCTTGCGTCGACAAGGGAGTAAAATATAAGGGTTCCCCCTTTGTGGACCGGGAGCCCGTAGCGGGGAGGAAAGATGGCAACGGTGAAGTCAGCATTGCACGGTAAGAGAGTGGAAACGTCGGACGCAAGCAATGGTGCGGATCTTAATAAGGGCTTGGTGTTCGAACGATTCTTCACCGATGGTAAATCCTCGCCTTTCGACAAGGTGGAATGGGAAAAGCGCACCGCCCTCATCGGTAACGAAAAGGGCGTCACGATTTTCAAACAGGAAAACGTCGAAGTTCCCAAAAGCTGGTCGCAAACCGCTACCAATATCGTCACCAGCAAATATTTTCACGGCAAGCCCGGCTCGCCTGAGCGCGAAGACTCCGTTCGTCAGCTCATCAGTCGCGTTGTCAATACCATCGTCCGCTGGGGCGAGGAAGGCGGCTACTTCGCCGATTCCGCTGCCCGTGATGCCTTTAAAGATGAACTGACTCACCTGCTCGTCGAACAGAAGATGAGTTTCAATTCGCCCGTCTGGTTCAATGTCGGCGTGCAGCCCAAGCCGCAATGCTCCGCCTGCTTTATCAACTCCGTTCAGGACAACATGGAATCCATCATGGGCCTGACCCGCACCGAAGGCATGCTCTTCAAGTGGGGCTCCGGCACCGGTACAAATTTCTCCGCTCTGCGCGGCAGCAAGGAAACCCTCTCTGGCGGTGGTATCGCTTCCGGTCCGGTCAGCTTCATGAAGGGCTTCGATGCTTTTGCCGGCGTCATCAAGAGCGGTGGCAAAACGCGCCGCGCCGCCAAGATGGTCATCCTCAACATCGACCATCCAGATATCGTTGAATTTATCGAGTGCAAGGTGAAGGAAGAAAAGAAGGCTCACGCCCTCATCAGTCTTGGCTACGACTCCGCGATCGACGGCGAAGCCTACAGTTCCATCTTTTTCCAGAACGCCAACCACTCTGTCCGCGTCACCGACG
>JBAVNY010000137.1:0-9065 GCA_049691535.1 Candidatus Acidiferrum sp. | reverse complement strand
CGACGAGTGCGATCACATTGGTGATTCTAAAAAGTCGCTGCGCAGCCGACTAGAAGAAGACTCCTCTGCACAGGGCATCACTCTGCCGGCGGGCGGCCAGATATTTCTTCTGACACACCTGCGATACTTCGGCTACGTCTTCAATCCTGTTTCGTTTTTCTACTGCTACGACCGCGCCGGCAAACTCGCGCTGATGCTCGGCGAAGTGAACAGCACCTTCGGCGAATCTCACAATTACTGGCTGACACCTGCAAACGAAAAGTGTCATGGTGCCGCCAAGCGCTATCGGACGGCCAAGCGCCTGCACGTTTCGCCATTTCAGCCTATGGAACTGGACTACGACTGGATCTTCACGCCGCCCGGCGAACAGCTCGTAGCGCACATGAATACGCGCGCCGCGGGTAAAACCAATTTTGACGCGACATTGCAGTTAGAACGCCGGCCCTGGAACGCGAAAGAACTGATCAGCGCTCTGACCGCGTACCCATTCATGGCCATGCGCGTTATGGCCGCCATTCACTGGGAGGCGCTGAAACTGTGGGCAAAACGAGTTCCGGTGTACACACATCCGGCAAAGATAACGAACCTCGAAGCTGGAGAGCCGTCGAAAGGAAATTCCGTCGGATGAATCGCTGGATTAACAATCAAGCTAAAAAGATTTTCCTGGCTTCGCTGAAAGATTTGCAAGGGGGCTATCTCGAGGTTGTTTGCCCGGACGCGACCTATACGCTGGGCGATCCCAAGGCTCCGCTGAAAGCGATGGCAGTGATCCACGACGAGCGGTTTTTCGTGCGCGCGGTTTCGGCTGCGGATGTGGGAGTTGGCGAATCGTTCATGGATGGCGATTGGACCACGCCGGACCTGGTATCGTTGGTGCAGCTGGTTACCCGCAATCTGCGCCGCCTTGATTCCAAGCATCCGTGGCTCTCGGCTGTTCGCCGGTTGGGCGCGCGCGTGCGTCATCGTATGCGCGACAACAGTCAGCGAGGCAGCAGCAAAAATATTCGCGCGCACTACGATTTGGGCAACGATTTTTATCGCCTTTTCCTCGATGAGCAGATGCTTTATTCCGCGGGATATTTCCGCAATGCCGAGGATTCGCTGGAACAGGCCCAGAAAAACAAGATGGACGTGATTTGCCGCAAGTTGCAGATTGAGCCTGACGATCGCGTCCTGGAAATCGGTTGCGGTTGGGGCGGTTTCGCGATTTACGCGGCACGGAATTACGGAGCGCGGGTTACCGGTGTGACCATCAGCCCAGCGCAATTCGACATGGCTACCAGTAAATTGGCCAGCGCAATTCTCGCGCCTGGACGCGTGGAATTTCTGCTGCAGGATTACCGCCAACTGCAGGGACAATACGACAAAATCGTGAGCATCGAAATGTTTGAGGCGGTTGGCCTGTCGCATTACGATACTTATTTTAAGACCTGCGACCGTCTACTCGCTCCTGGCGGGTCCATGCTGCTGCAAACCATCACGCTTCCAGAACAGGAACTGAACGAATATCGCCGGCGCGTGGACTGGATTCAGACCCACATTTTTCCCGGCAGCGAATTGGCATTCGTGGGAGAAATTCAGCGCTCGCTGGCGCGGGCAACGGGCATGAGCCTGACGCACCTGGAAAGTTTCGGGATGCATTATGCGAAGACGTTGGAGCTATGGCGAGAACGCTTTTTTCAGAAACTCGATCGAGTGGAGCGGCTTGGGTTCGACGAGCGTTTCCAGCGTATGTGGGACTTCTATCTCGGCTGGTGCGAAGGCGCGTTTCTGGAGCGCTACATTAACGTAGTGCACTTGCTGCTGGCGAAGAATGGCACGCCTAAACCGCTACTCGGCGATTTGGATGTTACGCGTCGTGTGTTGGAACCGGGCGGAGCCGTGTAGTCACCGACGGGCTGACCAAGCCTGACTCTAAGATTTCGGAGCTGCAATTGAGCTGGTGTGATCGTGAATGATGCGCCAGCCTTCCGGAAACTTCTGAAAAACGAGGCTGAAAATTCCGCCCACATCTCCCGAAGCGCGATGCAGATGCCACTTGCCTAAAACCAGCGCCGCTTCCGGGCCCAGAATACGAATTTCCAAATCTGAAAAATCAAGCTGGCCCATAACTGCCTGGTTGGGGTAGTCGCGCTCATATCGCGCTGCCACCGGCTCCCAGCCACGCACAAATCCGTTGCTGCTCGCGAAAGTCAATTCCGGCGAATTCCAATAGCCCTTCATGAAGGTTCGCACGTCGCCACGATTCCACGCAGTTTGCTGGTCAGTGAGGACTGCGCGAATCGCAGCGTGCTCTCTCGCAGCGTCTTGCGGAGCTGCTTGAGCATCCACGGTTTGCGGCGCGAAGGTGTGCAATGTAATGCCGATGGCAATCAGCGTCGCAGTGAGCTGCAGTACTCGTAGAAACATGGGTTCTCCTTCATGAGACACAAATCCAAGTCACAACGCGCTGCAGCATATGAGAAACCAGGCCCGCGAACAACTATAACGGCTAAGCGCTCAGAAGCAGTACCCGGCAAAAGGACTGCCGCGGGGTCCACCCCGGGTAGTACCCCCGAGCTATTGGCGTTAACAGGCTTGGCCACGATACTGCACATGGAGGCTGAGGGATGTTCTCCATAATGCTACTTGCGATCGCCGTCGTGGCTCTCACCCAGTTCGCTTTGTATTATTGGCGAGCTGTGTTCACGGGCGTTGCGTCTCAACCGGTGTCCAGCCGCGTGTTTGAAGCGGCCCAGGTAGCGGAGCCTCAGCTGAACGGCCGTGACTTCGAAAAGTTGGTAAGCCTGCACCGGCTGACTCCAGAATTGCAGAATGCCTCGAGTGGGTTGCGTGTGGTGCGCGCCTACTACGCGGTGATGACCCAACTGGACGCGTTCTTTGGCTCACTTTCGCCGGCCTTGGGAAACTGGAGCGAACGGGAACGTTCGTTGTGCGCCCGCTATGCCGCGGTGCAAATTGACCGGCGGCTGCAAAGCAACTTGGCGCAGGTTGCTTCGATTCACTCCTGTTAACTTCGCGAGAATTCGGGCAGCAGAGATGACGCGGCGGCTTAGTAGGCCCAGCGGAGAAGCGTGGCACCCGAAGTAAATCCAGCGCCAACCGCAGCCAGCAGCACCAGGTCGCCCTTCTTCAGTTTCTTTTCTTCCAGCGCGGTTTGCATCGCCAGCGGCAGCGTGCCGGCGGTGGTGTTGCCATAGCGCTCGATGTTGATAATCACTTTGTCCAGCGGCATGCCCAGCCGCTCGGCGGTTGCGGTGATGATGCGCTGGTTGGCCTGGTGGGCGATGAAGCAATCCACATCTTTGCCAGTCAAGCCGTTCTTCTCGAGAATCCGTTCGGTCATTTCCGCCATTTTCTTGACCGCATATTTGAAGACGTTTTTACCGTCTTGATGGATGTAGTGCATTTTTTTGTCGACGGTTTCGTGGGTGGCCGGATTCAAGCTTCCGCCTCCGGGCATGTACAGAAACTGCCCACCCGCGCCTTCAATCTGCGCTACGTGATCGATGATGCCCGCTTCGCCATCCTGTGCAGGTTCCAGCAAAACAGCGCCGGCGCCATCACCGAAAATGATGCAGACCGAGCGGTCGGTAAAGTCGGTCATCGACGAATTCACATCGGAGCCGATCACCAGCACGCGTTTGTATTGTCCAGACTCGATGAATTTTGTGCCGGTATTCAGCGCGTAAAGAAAACCAGAGCAGCCGGCGGAGACGTCGAATCCCCAGGTATTTTGGATTCCCAATTTGTGCTGGACCAGGCAGGCGGTTGAGGGATACATCATGTCCGGGGTCACAGTGCCGACGACGATCAGTTCCACGGATTGCAGGTCAAAGGGATGTTTCGCTTGCAGCTTTTTGACGGCTTCTACCGCCAGGTCGCTGGCGGCCACTCCCTTGTCTACCAAATGCCGTTCGCGAATGCCTACGCGCTCCATAATCCATTCGTTGGTGGTATCGACCATCTTTTCCAGATCGGCGTTGGTCAGCAAGCGCGGCGGAACGTAACCGGCTACACCCGTAATTTTGGCGGCAATGCGGCGAGACATATTTCTCCTTGAGGAAAGCGAGAACCCCTAAAGAAAAGTCATTGTATGCGATGGCCTTTGCAAGAAACAAGCTTTGCGGGCGTGTTCATTCGGCGGGCAGAATTTCATGGCTCCAGGTTATTTTTGCAGTTTTCTGCAGCATTGCGGAGACGGAGCAGTATTTTTCTTCGCTTAATTGGATGGCGTGTTTCACGGCGGCTTCGTCCAGGGTTCCGCGCAGTCGATACAGGATCTCAATCTTGGTCCAGACGGTCGGCGGCTCCTTGGCGCGTTCGCCGGTGCAGATCACTTCGAGCGACTGTAATTTCTGCCGCTTCTTCGCCAGCACGATCACGATGTCCGTCGCCGTGCATGCGCCCAGCGCCATCAGCACCATTTCCATAGGCCCTGGCGCTTTATTCGATTCGCGATCGGAGTCGATCGCTACGGCATGACCAGAGGGGCTGGTAGCTACGAATTTCTGTTCGCCGATCCACTTCACCGATGCTTTTTGCATGAACGATCCTCCGCGCGCAGCAAGAGCCCGCGAGCAACAATGTATCAGATGAGGGAAATGCGTGGACGGATGCGGGGAAGCCGCGACTTACGAGGGAGAACGCGAGAGCAGCGAAGCGACTTCGATGATGGGATTGGGCAACTGGCGCATGGCGCGCACAAACGCTTCCACCAGTTGCGGATCGAACTGGGTATTGGCGCAGCGTTCCAGTTCCGCGAGAGCTTCCGCAGCGGTACGGCCCTTCTTGTAGCTGCGATCGCTGGTGATGGTGTCGTAGGAATCGGCAATGGTGATGATGCGCGCGCCTACGGGGATAGCGTCGCCGGCAACCGCCGACGGATAGCCGGAACCGTCAAAGAATTCGTGATGGTGCAGAACCATCTGGCGAATGCGCGCCAGCGCGGTCAGTGGCTCCAGAATTTTCGCGCCGTAAATCACGTGGGTCTTCATGGTGTCCCACTCTTCTGGGTTGAGCGGTCCACCTTTGTTCAAAATGTTTTCCGGAATGCCGACTTTGCCGACGTCGTGCAGTACCGCGCCCAGGCGGATTTCCTCTACTTCGGATTCCGACATGCCAATGGCTTCGGCAAGTAACGCGGCGTAGGCGGAAACTTTCTGCGAGTGACCTTGCGTGTATTGGTCTTTCGCGTCGATGGCGTAGGCCAGCGAAGTGACCGTGTCCAGCACGGATTGCGGCAAGGTCTGCGGCCGTTCTTCATCGCCCGGACCAATAATTTCCGTCGCGGGCAGCGATTCGGTGAACTGACGCAGGCGTTGGTGAATTTCTTCGAAGGCTTCCGGACCGGTGGAGAACAAGCGCTTCAGCGTCACGCCGAGATACGCCTCGAGGACATCGCGCTTCCATCGACGCGCTTCGTTAGGATCGACGTGGTCCGCAGTGGAAACGGTGTTGCCGCCCTGATGCTTCGAGAGGTACATCGAAGCGTCGGCAACCTGAATTAGTTCCTGTGGCGACGATCCATGCAGCGGGTAACAAGCGATACCAAAGCTGGCGCTGATGTTCTTCTCGCGCAGCAGCGAATCGGCCGCAACCCACGAGCGCAATTTTGCCGCAAGCTGCCGCGCCTGCTCCATGGTGGTTTCGGGCATCAGAATGACGAATTCGTCTCCGCCATAACGAGCTACGACGTCGGAGCGCCGGCAGTTGGTCTCCAGAATTTGCCCGACGCGCTGCAAAACCAGGTCGCCCTCTAGGTGGCCGTAAAAATCATTTACAAATTTGAAGCGGTCCAGGTCCATGATCACCAGGGCGAAAGCGCGGCCGGCGCGGGAAGAACGTTTCCATTCCGACGACAGCGCTTCCATGAAGAAGCGATGAGTTTTTACGCCGGTCAACCCGTCGGTGATGGCTTGCTCTTGCGCCTTCTGGAAGGTCAACGCGTTGTGCAGGGCGCCAGCCGTCAAATCGGCCAAGGTGTGCAGCAGCAGCGATTCTTCCTCGGAAATTTCCAGACGCTCCAGCGTTTCCACGTACAGCACGCCATGCAAATGATCGGCGTAAAAAATCGGCAACGCCATGGCGGTCAGCGTGTCTGGCAACACTGGCTTAGGCCCATTGTGCGCACCGGTGTGGGAGCGATAGCCCGCAGCCTTGCCGGTGCGCGCCACTTGGCCGATCAGCCCGGTGTCCAAGGGCAGACGGTTCCCCAGCACGCCGCGACGCTTGCCGCCTTCCGCCTGAATCACCAGTTCGCGCGTGGTGTAGTCGAGCAACGCAATTCCGATATGGTCATAGGTCAAGCCGTTTTCCAACTGCTCGGCAATTTTTGCCAGCACTTCGTCAGGATTCAGCGTGGCAATCGCGTCGCGCGAAATCAGGTTGAGCAGGCTCAAATGGCGCGCCTTGGTGCGCTCTTCCTGGAACAGCCGCGCATTTTCGATGGCGATACTCGCTTCGCTGGCCAGCACCCGCAGCAATTCCATGTGTCCTTCGTCAAAGGCGCGCTCCTGGTCGGAATAAATGCACAGCGCACCGATGGCGCGGTCGTACGCCACCAGCGGAACGCCGCAAAAGGACCCGTTAATCCGCTTGGGGTCGACGCCTAGCTTGCGCACTTCCGTTATATAATTTTCGCGAATTAAAACGGGCTGCCTTGTCCGCAGCACATATTCGGTCAGGTGATTACCAGCAGGCCGAGTGCGCTTGGGCATGCGCACGCCACCAACCATTTCCAGTTCGAACTGCATCACGTCGCGCAGCGGGTCCATCGAAGCCAGATACAAATTTTCTACATCGAAGAGCCGGCGCAATTCTTCCCAAATCTTCCGCAGCAAATCTTCCTGATTCAGCGTGGAGCTGAGTGCACGTCCAATTTCATTCAGCACGTGCAATTCTTCCGAACGCCGCGAGGTCTGCTGAATCAGATAACTATTCTCGACGGCCATGCCAATCTGGTGACCCAATGCCAGCAGCAGCCGCAATTCCGCAGGCGTGAAGCGACGATTATCCGGGGTGCCTAGCAGCAGCAAGCCAAACGCCTGTTCCTTGGCCTGCAGGCTGATCACCACCACACTGCGCAGTCCGTGGCTCAGAGCTAATTCGCGGAAACGTCGGATGGGCTCGTCTTTTTCTAGCGCGGTCAGATTGTCGTCGCGCAAATCGCGGAAACCCAGCAATCCACCAAGTCGCGACACCAGACCTACAAGATAATCGTCCAGTCCTTCTTCCTGCGTCTTGCGGCAGAAATCGTCAGGAATGCCCGCAGAGACCACCGAGGTCGGCCCATTTGGATCGCCATGATGCAGAAACAGTGCGCCGGAGGGCAAGCGCACAACGCCGAGCACGCGGTCCAGCGCTTGCGCCAACATGCGCTGAATTTCTCCGCCTACAAAACTCGACGTGGCCAAGTTCAGGTTGGAAAGCGCCAGCATGTTGCGCTCGATGCGCCGTTTCTCTTCTTCGTAGACGGCCATGACCAGCAGCATCGATGCGAAGGCGGTTGGTATCGCGGCGATCGGGCGAATCACCTGATCGTGCACTTCCGCAGGAACGTGCATCAGATGAAACGCCAGAAAAATAAGGCCCCAAAGTCCAAAGGCGGCGGCAAGTAAACGATCGGCAAGCGTCTCGTGGTGCTGGCTCTCCTGCCAGAATAGATAGGCGACGGCAAAATAAATCAGCGAAGACGCCACAAAAGAAGAAACGTCAAAGAGGTGGAAGTCGTTGAGCGCAGCCCACGCCGCCACAAAAACAGCGGCAATGATCGCGGGGACAATCCACGGCTTGCGTCGCGTGTAGAGTTGCGTCCCGAGAAAAAAGGCGATGCCGGCAAATCCGAAAAGAGCATGATTAATAGTCGTCAGCAGCGGAGACGTTCCAATCCACGGCGACAGGGCAGCGGGAATATAATGCAGCGCGTATAAAATCCACCCGAAGGTCCACAGCAGCAAATACGATTGGCGCTTCAGCACGTAGATGTAGCAGAAGAACCCGCCGATCAGCAGGGTGGCAAAGAGAAATCCGAGCGCGATTGTGCTTTGCACCATCCGAAATTCAGCTCCGTCGCTGCGTGAGCAAGCCGGCGCGCTCCAAACGGCAAGAGTTACCTTTCAATTAAAGGTTCACCCCTTAGCCCGGAAGACACGTCGCCGCGAGTCCCCACTCGGGACCCAGAGCACGCAAAAAACCAGTTTCGATTATGAGCTACAGCGAATTTGCGGGGCAAGCGTACCACCGTACTGGTAGCGTAAGAGGTAGCAGAGCGTGCATAAGTCGCCGCGTGAGTTCTGCGAGTTTCGCGAGTACTCGGTTGGACGGAAGCCGCCGGGTCCGCTAAACTGAAGTTTTCCCCAACGATAGCGAGATCGAACCGAACATGACTGAGACACCCAAGCAACAAAATCCCAACGTTCGCGTGCGTTTTGCACCATCGCCGACCGGATACTTGCACGTCGGGGGCGCGCGTACCGCCCTGTTTAACTGGCTATTCGCCCGCAAGGAACAGGGCACGATGATCTTGCGCATCGAAGACACCGATGTGGAGCGCAACAAGCCGGAGCTGGTTCAGGGCATCATCGATGGTCTGACTTGGCTGGGCGTGGATTGGGATGAAGGTCCGTTCTATCAATCGCAGCGCACGGATTTGTACCAGGCGGCGGGTCAGGCTCTTTTAGCGAGTGGCAATGCCTTCCTTTGCTATTGTCCGGCGGAGCGTTATGCCGGTGGAGATCACGCCGAAGAAGGCGCTGGCCCGGCGCAAGTGCGCAGAGTGGTGCGCTGCTCGTGTCGCGATGGCAAGCCTTCGTCGCCGGACACCAAGCCTGCCGTGCGTTTCAAAGTTCCCGTGGGCGGCACAACGAAATTTTACGATGCGGTTTTCGGCGAGCGCGAATTCTCGAATGACGAGATTGAAGACTTTGTGCTGTTGCGTTCCGGCAAAGAAGGCGAAGACTTCGGCCAAGCGATGTACCAGCTCAGCGTGGTGGTCGACGACATCGATATGCGCATCACCCACGTTATTCGCGGCGCCGATCATATCTCCAATACGCCCAAGCAGG
>JBAVNY010000136.1:0-3977 GCA_049691535.1 Candidatus Acidiferrum sp. | reverse complement strand
TCGCAAGGCCGAGCGAAAATTGGAAGCGGTGGCGCCAGTAGTTTGAGGTTTGAGTTGAAAAGGTTTTGGAGGGGCGGTTTATGTCGAGCACGGCGAAGGCGGCGGTTAAGAATTATCAGAATTACGTGAACGGGCAGTGGGTGAGCAGTGTGTCGGGCGAGACGTTTGGGGTGTACGACCCGTCGACGGAAGAAGTGATTGCGCACGTGGCTTCGGCGAGTGCGGCGGATGTGGATGCGGCGGTGAAGGCGGCGCGTGCGGCGTTTGATTCAGGCCCGTGGGCGCAGACGACGGCACAGGATCGCGGACGAATTTTATTCAAACTGGCGGAAAAAATCCGGCAGAACACGGCGATGTTGGCGGAATTAGAATCGCGAAATTGCGGCAAGCCGATTGTGGAAGCGGAATACGACATCGCGGACGTTGCGACGTGTTTCGAATATTACGGCGGGCTGGCAAACAAAGTGACCGGAAGCGTGAATCCCGTGCCGGCGAATGCGTTGAGCTTCACGCTGCGCGAACCGGTGGGCGTGGCGGGGCAGATTATTCCGTGGAATTTTCCGTTGCTGATGGCGGCGTGGAAACTGGCGCCGGCGCTAGCGGCGGGATGTTGCTGCGTGCTGAAACCGGCGGAACAGACGCCGCTGACGGTGATGGAAGTGGCCAACTGGTTTGAGGAAGTGGGGCTGTCGCCGGGTGTGGTGAATGTAGTAAATGGAGTGGGGGAAGTGACCGGCGCGGCGCTGGTGGCGCATCCGGGTGTGGACAAGATTGCGTTCACGGGCAGCGCAGCGGTGGGAAAAATTATTGTGAAATCAGCGGCGGACACGTTGAAGCGAGTGACGCTAGAGCTGGGCGGAAAATCGCCGAACGTATTTTTCGCAGATGCGGATTGGGAAGCGGCGGTGGATGGAGCGCTGTTTGGCGTGTTCATCAATCAAGGAGAAGTGTGTTCCGCAGGCAGCCGCATTTTGGTGGAGAAGAAAATTTATCCGAAGTTTGTGGAGGCCATGACGGAGAAGGCCAAGCGCATCAAGCTGGGGCCGCCGCTGGAGCGGGACACGAAGATGGGGCCGCTGGTCAGCAAGGAGCAGTACGACCGAGTGACTTCGTATTTGGAATTGGGAAAGAAAGAAGCGAAGACCGCGATTGGCGGTGGGCGTCCGAAGGAATTTGGCAAGGGCTACTACGTGGAGCCGACGATTTTTTATGACGTTGACAACACGGCGCGGGTTTCCCGCGAAGAGATTTTTGGGCCGGTGGCCAGCGTGATTCCGTTCCAGGATGAGGGCGACGCGATTCGGATTGCCAACGATACGCCGTACGGATTGGCCGGTGCGGTATGGACGCGAGATATTTACAAGGCGTTTCGCGTAGTGAAATCATTGCGTGCGGGAATTATTTGGGTGAATCACATGCAGCCCACGTATGTGGAAGCGCCGTGGGGCGGGTACAAGCAGTCGGGATTCGGTCGGGAGTTGGGACCGTGGGGGCTTGAGGAGTATCTGGAGACCAAGCAGGTGTACGTCAATTTGGATGAAACGCCGATTGGCTGGTACTGAAGAGTTTGAGATTCACGTTCGCATTTGCGTGATCGAAATTGAAGAAGGAGCAAGGCAATGAAGACCATTCAGATTCGCACTGAGATTCCCGGACCAAAGTCGCGGGCGCTGCTGGCGCGACGTGAGGCGGCGATTCCGCGCGGGCCATCGCTGGTGACATCGATATTCGCGGCCAAGGCGGAAGGCGCAACGATTGAAGATGTGGACGGAAACCGGTATCTGGATTTCGCGGGCGGAATTGGCTGCTTGAATGTGGGGCACCGCGCGCCGAAAGTGCAGAAAGCGGTGCAGGAGCAGTTGGACAAGTTTTTGCATCTTTGCTTTGGCGTGACGCCATACGAGGGCTATGTGGCGCTGGCGGAAAAGTTGAATGCCTTGGCGCCGATCAGCGGGCCGAAGAAGACGTTCTTCATCAATACCGGGGCCGAGGCGGTAGAGAACGCGGTGAAGATTGCGCGCGCGTACACCAAGCGTCCGGCGGTAATTTGTTTTGAAGATGCGTTTCACGGGCGGACGCTGCTGACCATGACGCTGACGAGCAAGACGTCGTACAAAGCGGGGTTCGCGCCGTTTGTGAATGACGTGTACCGGATTCCGTATGCCTATTGCTATCGCTGCTCGTATGGATTGACGTACCCGTCGTGCAAAGTGTCGTGCGCATCGCACCTGGAGGATGCGTTCAAGAGGCTGGTGCCGGCGGATTCGGTGGCGGCGATCATTGCGGAGCCGGTGCTGGGCGAAGGCGGATTTATTGCGCCGCCCAAGGAATTTTTCCCGATGTTGCGGGAGATCTGCAACAAGTACGGAATCGTGTTCATCGCGGACGAAGTGCAATCGGGAATCGGACGCACCGGGAAAATGTTTGCGATCGAGCATTACGGCGTGGAGCCGGACTTAATCACCACGGCGAAATCGTTGGGCGCGGGATTGCCGATTGCGGGCGTAACGGGTCGAGCGGAGATTATGGATGCGCCGCATGTTGGCGGATTGGGAAGCACGTTCGCGGGGAATCCGGCATCGTGCGCGGCGGCGCTGGCAGCGCTGGAGATGATCGAGCAGGAAGGATTGCTGGAGCGGTCGACGGCCATTGGGAAGAAGTTCGAAGAACGGGCGAAGGGCTGGCAGAAGAAGTGGCCGCTGATTGGGCAGGTGCGCGGGTTGGGGGGAATGTGCGCGATCGAGATGGTGCGCGACCGCGAAACGAAAGAGCCGGCGGACAAAGAAACGAAAGAGTTGGGAAAATATTGCTACGAGCACGGCCTGATCACAATTTCGGCGGGCACGTACAACAATGTGATGCGCATTCTGGTGCCGCTGGTGATTACCGACGAGCAGATGGAAGAAGCGCTGGACGTCATGGAAGCGGGAATCGGACACGTGGTGGAACAGAAGCAGGCGGTGGTTTCGCACGCTTAGAGAAAAATTAAAGACGAGACGGGTGGCGGCGGAAGTTCGAGCCGCCATTCGCGTTTAAGGACACGTTGTGAGCGGAAAACTGAAGGGCCAAACGGCAATCGTGACCGGAGCGGGAAGCGCGGAAGGTATCGGATTCGCGATTGCGAAGCGATTGCTGGAAGAGGACGCGTTTGTGGCCATCACATCGACCACCGAGCGCATTCACGCGCGGGCGAAGGAGTTGGATGCGACGGGTGAGAAGGTGTTTTCGTATGTGGCTGATTTGATGGACGAGACGCAGGTGGCAGCGTTTGTGCAGACTGTGAAGAAGCGCAGCGGGCGCGTCGAGATTCTGGTGAACAACGCAGGAATGGCGCAGGGTGGACGTCAGCCGGGGAGCGGGGCGATTGAAACGCTGAGTTTTGCGGACTGGCAAAAACAATTGGGACTGACGCTGCACACGGCGTTTCTGATGACCCGGGCGGTGCTGCCGGTGATGAAGGCGCAGAAGTATGGGCGGATTGTGAACGTGTCGTCGGTGACCGGGCCACTGGTGAGCAATGCGGATTCGGGAGCGTATGGAGCGGCGAAGGGCGCGATGGATGGAATGATGCGCGCGGTGGCGATTGCTAGTGGAGGTGCGGGCGTGACGATGAATGCGGTGGCGCCGGGGTGGATCGCGACGGGGTCGTCGACCGCGGAGGAGTTGGAGGCCGGGAAATGTACGCCGGTGGGGCGATCGGGGAGGCCGGAGGAGGTGGCGGCGGGAGTGTGTTTTCTGGCATCGCCGGAGGCGTCGTATGTGACGGGGCAGGTGTTGGTGGTCGATGGGGGAAATATTTTGCAGGAGACGAAGAAGGGGTAAGGACGAAGAGAAAAGCTTTACCACAGAGTGTACAGAGGTCGGAGCGCAGAGGTCACGGAGGCGTTAGGGATCCGTTTCGAGTTCTGCTGCGAATTAATTCGAGCGAAAAATTGAGTTCGGGCGTTGACCAGACGGCACTGGGGGCTGTGCTATGA
>JBAVNY010000135.1:0-12186 GCA_049691535.1 Candidatus Acidiferrum sp. | reverse complement strand
TTCCCAAAGCGTCCATAATGTTGGCGCGATGGACAGATACAGTGTTGACGCTCAGACTCAAGTCTGCCGCAATTTCTTTATTCGATTTGCCGGCGACAATATGCTGCAGAATTTCCAGTTCTCTAGGCGTTAATCCCGTGTCTCGCTCGCCTTTTAGCGTACCGCCGCGCGTGATTTGAGGATCAAGAACCGTTTTGCCCTCTGACACTTTCTTAATCGCGCTCACCAGATCCAGGTCCATGGCGTTCTTCAAAATATACCCACGAGCGCCAGCTTCCATCGCCTGCCGGACCAGTGTGTCTTCGGAATGCATGCTCAGCATCAGAATGGAAGTTTCTGGAAGCTTCTGTAGGATTCGTCTCGACGCTTCAATGCCGTTGATCTGCGGCAACGCACAATCCATCACGATGACATTGGGTTTTAGCTCTTCCGCGCGCTTCACCGCTTCCAGTCCATCGCTCGCTTCGCCGACCACCTGAAATGAAGCTTCATCCTCCAACATCCGGCGAAATCCTCGCCGCACCAGTGCATGGTCGTCTACCAGCAGGATAGTGATCTTATTCGGCATGAGCGTACGCCTTCTCCCGAGGGATTCGTAACTGAACCAGTGTACCGCCTGTCGGCAACGATGAAACCAGCAACGTACCATTCAAGATTTCCGCGCGCTCCCGCATGGCCACTAAGCCGATTCCCGTTTGGCCTGGCAGGGGCGCAAAGCCCTGGCCGTGGTCTTCGACTTCCAATTCAAGGCCATCCTCCTTAAAACGCAGACGAATCCACGCTTCCTTCGCGCCAGAATGACGGCTCACATTATTCAGCGCTTCCTGCACGACGCGATATATCTGCACTCCCGCATTGGTTTCAACGGGGAAACTCTCGCCTGACTTTTCGTAATGAAGCACCAGTCCCGCTTGCCTCTCCACGGTCGGGACGTACCAATCCAGCGTACTTTCCAGCCCTGCTTCCTCAAGAAGGACGGGATGCAGCGCTTGCGACAGACTGCGAATATTGTTCAGCGTGTTCTGCGCTATCTCTCGCACTTCCTGCAAATCTTCATGAAGAGGTGAGCCTGCGGGCACATCCTTATTGGCGCGATGAATCAGTGAGCCGATCGCCGTCAGCACTTGGCCAAATTCGTCATGAAGCTCGCGCGAAATGTGGCGCAGCGTCGATTCCTGTGTGGCAATCAATTTCTGGGCGAGTTCACTGCGCTGCGACGATAGCTCTGCAACCTGGCTGAATAGCCTGCGATTATTACGAATCAAATACAAACTAGTTACAACGATCGCAAGTAGAATGCCTGCCAAAAAAAAATATAATTGGCGCTGTACGCGATCATAGATCTCGGTGATTCGCCCGGCAGCCTGCTCTTCGCCCTCATTATTTTGAACCAGCAGGCGAGAAACGGCCGAACTCAACGCCGCCTGTCGTGGTTGTAGCGTGTCGCGGATTTGCTCGCGAGCGACGTCCTCGAATCCTTGATCCGCAATTGTGAACATGCGATCTGTCGCATCCCAAAACTGTGTGAGTGCCTGATTCAGATAGCGGCGTTGATCGCTGGTCCTGGTCGCCTCTGCGAGTGGCGCTTCCTGTTCCAATGCATCTTCCAGATCCTTGCGGATGCGATCAAATTGTGCCGTCCAGGCAGGGAGTGGATATGGTTCACCGGGGTCCAGCATGTCACGCATGGCAAGTCCCACGGAGTTCAAGTCGTTTTGGATGCGGAGAAGTTGCAACGAATCTCGCCGGTTGCGGTCGACCAGATTGTTTTGCAACTTGTGAATACCGGAAAACTGCAAGGTGATATAACCCGCATAGGCAAGCACGGCGAGAATCGTGATAGCTAAACCGAGATAAAGTCCACTCGCTGGTCCCTTGTGCGCGCCTTCAGAATTGTCCACGCGAAAAGGATATAACGCCCGGTCAGCGCCGCCAACTTTTGAGCCCTGGCGTTCGTTAGGCAAAACCGTTTAGCTATAGGTGATACACTTTTTGCGATTTACAGCTCAGTAGTGCCGAGGTATCAGGATCGCAAAATGATCGACGTCGGACTTATTGGATTTGGTCTGGCAGGCCGATATTTACATGCCCCTGTAATTCAGGCCGTGCCTGGTCTGCGCCTTGCTGCCATCTTGCAGCGTTCCGGCGATGAAGCGGCGCGTGCCTATCCAGATACGAAAATCGTGCGAACGCTGGACGAGCTTCTGGCAATGAACAGCATTCGCCTGATCGTCGTCGCCACCCCGAATCAAACCCATTTTCCAATCACGCAACAATGTTTAGAAGCTGGGCGCGATGTGATTGTTGATAAGCCGTTCACCACGACCGTTGGCGAAGCAGTGGAATTGTTCCGCATTGCTCGCAGGCACGGCCGCCTCTTGACTGCTTATCACAACCGCCGATTTGATGCCGATTTTCAAGCGCTCCGCGACGTTGTGATCTCCGGCGAACTCGGCAACATCATTCGTTTCGAGAGTCATTATGATCGCTTTCGTCCAAATCCAAAAGCCGGTGCGTGGCGAGAGAAACCCGGGCCAGGAAGTGGAGTGCTTTTCGACCTCGCACCACACTTGATCGATCATGCGCTCACCATTTTGGGTACTCCCCTTGCGATCAGCGCCGATGCCCGTACCGAAAGGCCATCTATTTGTACCGACGACGCTTTCGATCTGTATTTTGTTTATCCCAACGGCGTCCGAGCGAACCTGAAATCCACCATGATGTGTGCAACTCCCCGCCCCCGTTTCGTCGTTCTGGGCAACAAGGGAACGTTGATAAAAAGGGAATTCGATCCCTTAGAGAATTCCTTACGCAACGGCACTATTCCGCCGGGTGATTCCTGGGCTTTGGAAAAAGAAGAGAACTGGAGCGAACTTACGGTCATCCATGAAGGAAACGCCGTGAAGAGTAAGGTCCCTTCTCACGGAGATTGGCGCGATTTCTACGCCAACGTGCGGGACGCCATGCTTGGTAAGGAAAAGCTAGTCGTCACTCCGCAGCAGTGTGTGGACGTGATGGTGGCGCTGGAACTAGCTCAGGAAAGTAGCCGTTCTGGATGCTCAGTCCGGTGGCGCGACGTTCGCGTTGACGCTTAGCTCGAAGTTCGCAGTCCGGCACGTCGTATAATCGAAGACAGGGATAAGGAGCGCAACCTGCCCATGAAGATTGAACTGGCACCGTCAATTCTCTCCTCGAACTTCGCGCAGCTGGCCACTGAAGTTCACGCAGCGATCGAAGGAGGCGGAACGATTTTGCATGTCGACGTCATGGACGGCCACTTCGTGCCCAATCTGACCCTTGGCCCTCCCGTCGTTCGCAGTCTGCGCAAGGTGACGCAAGTGCCGCTCGATTGCCATTTAATGATCGAAAATCCCGACCTTTTTATTCCGGAGTTTGCGGAAGCGGGTGTGGACTGGATTTCCGTACACCAGGAGGCTTGCACTCATCTCGATCGGACGCTGCACTTGATTGCCGCTCATGGTTGCAAACCAGGCGTGGTCATTAACCCTGCCACCCCGGTTGAGATGCTGACCGAAGTTCTGGATCTGGTCCATCACGTCCTGGTGATGAGTGTGAACCCGGGCTTCGGCGGGCAGAAGTTCATTCCCAACGCGCTGAACAAGATCGCTTCGTTGGCGCGAATGCGCGCGGAACGGAAGCTTGAGTTTCGTATCGAAGTCGACGGAGGCATCGATCTCAGCACCGTGAGCGACGTCGTTAAAGCTGGCGCCGAAGTGCTGGTCGCGGGCAACGCGGTCTTTGGCCACGGTGACCCGAAGACAAACGCCAGGCAGTTATTGGAAATGGCCCGGGCAGCCACACTCTCGCGAGCCTGAGCTCGCTGGCAGATTGCATCTTTTGAACAGATAAATTAGCTAAATTGCAGCACAGGCTAGTACCCGGCTCGAAGGTGAGTCGACATCCAACAATCCAGCTCGAAAATTTTCTATGCCGCGATTGACGTTACGGTCGCTTTGCGGCGAGCCTTCTTTGGCTCTTCAACCAGTTCGCGTTCGGCGCGCGTCCAATCTTCAAGCGGGTTTCCCGGCGCGCCCCCGCGTTCCAGATAGAGGTGATAAGCGCGCAACGCGATCTCCTCTTGGGTAGGGCCTTTTTTCGTTGTCCGCGCTTTCTTTGACTTCAGCGAGGAAGTTTCCCTCGTTTTCTGCATTCTCTTTCTCCTTTTTACTGCACAAGTATTTTAACGCGTTATGCGGACGTTGTGCGTGACGGATCACACGCAAAGTGCTGTTTTGCACACCGCAAACCTTGCATCCAAACTAGAAATTATTTCGATGATTGCGTCCGGGGCACCCGAACATTACGTGCATCAAACCGAAATAGATCGTCAAGATCCCTCACTGTTCCCGATAGTTCCACAGCAACCCGCCGTCTACGTACACAGTAGTTCCTGTAATGTACGATGCGTCCTCGCTCGCGAGAAAGGCCGCTGCACCCGCCACGTCACTGGGTTTGCCAAGTCTCCGCAACGGTATATTCTCCAGCAACGCATTTAATTTCGATGCATCGTTCAGCAGGTTCTTATTGATTGGAGTTTCGATGGCGCCTGGCGCGATGGAATTTATCGTGATTCCGTGCGGCGCTAGTTCTATGGCCAGATCGCGAGTTAGCATTTTCACCCCGCCTTTGCTCGCACAGTACGAGGAGAAATGAGGGAATGGCAGTTCCTCGTGCACGGAACTGATATTGATGATTCTTCCGCCCTGCTTTGCCAGCATATTTAGGCGGACGAATGCCTGCGTGATAAAAAACAATCCCTTCAAATTCACGTTCAGCACGCTGTCGTAATCTGATTCGGTAACGTCCCAGAAATCCGCTCTTCGCTCCAGTCCCGCATTGTTCACAAGAATGTCCAGTTTTCCCAGCGCTCGCGCGCCCTCTTCAATGAACCGCTGACCGTCTGCAATCTTTCCAACATCGCATTGCACTGCAAGCGCTTTACGCCCTAGTTTCTGTATCTCGGCAACTACCTCGTTAGCGCCTGTTTGATTAGCACGATAACAGAGGACGATATCTGCGCCATCCTGCGCCAACCTTTCGGCGATAGCTTTCCCGATTCCCTGGTCGCCGCCGGTGATCGCCGCCACTTTCCCTATCAACCGCTCAGACATGACCCCTCCTCTTTACCTTAACCGCTCAGACGTTGGATGTTTCTGGCATGGGGTGGGTACGCCCTTTCTGCTCGATGCGCGCTGCGAGGGGGCATAGTAAAAAAAAGGGCGGAGTGCATTTCTGCTCCCCGCCCTGCTGGAAGTTCTTGGTTTGTGTTAGAAGTTCACCTTGGCGAATACCTGCACAATCCGCATTCCCTCCGCCGCTGAAGCAAAAGCTCCGTAGGGCGTGGTCGGAGAAACGGCTAACGCCGTTATGCTGCCGAACGCGCTGCTATTGGTATTGGCTTGCGGATTCTGGAAATTCGGATGGTTAAGCAGATTGAAGAAGTTAGCGCCGATGGCCATCTTGAAGCGTTCGGTCACCGCAAACGTCTTCTTCAAATTCAGGTCTGTATTGAAATAGCCCGGTCCGCGAAACGCGTTGCGGGCATTCGCGTCAAAGCTGGTAGGTGTCGTGAAACTCGCAGTGGTGAAGCAGGCCGAGGTCGCGCAGCTGCTGCCAAATACCGTTGGCGTACCCCGTTGCGGTTCGTAAAGCACGTTGGCAAGCAATCCACCATTAACCGTCAAATTGTTGGCCGCGAATGCTATGCTCTGCGATCCATTGGCGATGCTGAAGGGGAAGCCAGTCCGCCAGAAAAATGTTCCAGCAAGTTGCCATCCCCCGACAAGTGTATTCACCAGGTGGTGAGAGGTCTTGATCGGCAGGTCCCATACATAATTCGCGGAAAGGTTGTGCCGCAAATCGTAATCGGCGGACGCATAAGATGCGTTCGGGTTTGTTGGGTCGATTTGCGCCAATATGCTGTTGAAAGAGCTATACGGCAGAATGCCACCGTTCGAAACGTTGTCCGTTGCATGACTGAACGTGTAATTCAAACGTGCCGTCAGTCCATGCCACAAATTCTGCTGAATCGAAGTGGTCAGCCCGTGGTAGTTAGAGAACCCATTGTTCGCCAATTGTTGAACGGCCGCTACGCGCGCATCTGGCGCAGCTCCGAACGGTAGCTGCGTGAAACCACCGCCGCAAACGGCCGTTGTGCAGAAGGCATTCAAATATGGGTTGATGAGCAGAATGTCATACCCGTGGTTGCCAACATAGTTCGCCGAGAACAAGGTGTTCTTCCCCAGCGTTTGTTGAACTTCCAGGTTCCATTCGATGAACTTGGGATTGTTGATTTTTCTGGTCTGATCGAACAGCGGGGGCACTCCACACCCCGGACCTGCTGCTTGATATTGCGCCAGGGTCTGGCCCGACGTATATGCGGTTTGGAACGCCGAATTACAGCCTGTCACCAGGCTCACGCCGCTCCCAGCTTCGGTTGGGTCGACGGTGCCTCCGGGGGTTGAAAAACTGACAACTTGTGGGAAGTTCGTCGTGAAGTTGTCCAGAATTGTTCCTGGATACAGATCCGTAAAGAGGCCGCCGCCGCCGCGCACCACGGTTTTTTGATTCGGGCTCCACGCAAAACCGACGCGCGGTTCGACCACGAATTTCTCAACATCGCGCAGGATATTGCTTTGGCTTCCGGTAACCATTTGGTTAAACGGAACCGTGGCATCGTGCGTCAAGTCTTGAAACGGTTGTGTCGGAAGGGAAGCACAATTCGTTTGGCAGACCCCGCCAGAATTGCGATCGACGCGCAGTGCCATGGTGAGTTTGAGTTTTTGGTTCAGGCGCAGTTCGTCTTGGAAGTACACGCCAACACTGTAGATCGCAAGTGGCTGAGGCGACCGCAGGGCAAAGTTCAGCGTGCTGCTGGTATCAACCGTATCGGTGGCGAATCCGGCCAGCGATGTTAGAACACCTGGCGGGTTGGTCAGTTCCGATGCGCGGTAGTCACTTACGTCGTCACGACGGAAGTTGGCGCCGACCTTGAAACTGTTGCGGCCTTTGGTGATCGAGAGGTCGTCCACCAATTGCCATTGCTCGACATTTCGGCCTTGAGGGAAGTAGAACAAGAACGGAAAGTCTCCTCCCACCGCTCCGAGGCACGACATCGTTGTGTCCGCGGAGCACAAGATTTCCGGGAACACCGCATTTGCCGCCGCCACATTCGTGGACTGAAAAATCGCCGAGTAGTAAAGGTCAGAAAAAATGAAGTTATTCGCGATTGTCGGGCTGAATATGTGCGTGTAGTTGAGTTGCCCCTCATCTTGAGGCTGATGGCTGATCGCATTGAACGCAGGATTTATCGGGTCTGCATAGGTCGGTTGGGTGCCCCGGTCGAACTTCACGCGACCAAACACTTTATTATTGTCGTTGAAGTTGTAATCCACACGCCCGATCAATAGCCATTCCTGGTTGCCGCTTGAGCCCGCAAGAGTGACCGCTCCCAAGCATGATGTAGAGCCACTCGGCAAACCGTAAGTTCCGCCAGGCCCCGCGAAAATGCCGCCGGCATGTGCGTTTGCAGCGCTGCCGCCGCAGGTCTCGGCTGTTGGCACTGCGCTACCCGCGCCTTTTGCATTGTTATAAAGCGAAAATGCCTGCTGGTAAAAGCTCGTCGCAGTTGCCGGAACCGTGGACAGTACGTAGCTCTGGAACTCCGGTGTTGGCAAGAACGACTGCGTCGCTGTCGCAAATACGTACCGAAGTCCTTCCGTATCCACGAAGAAATACGCCTTATCTTTCTTTATGGGACCACCGATGTCCGCGGCCCACTGGTTATTGTTCTGAAACGGCTTGGGCTGCTGGCTGGCTTTCAAGAAATAGTCTTCAGCGTTCAGCGTGCTGCCGGTGTAGTAGTAGTTTGCGTCCCCGTGAAACGCGTTGGCGCCCGACCTTGTTGAGTAGTCAATCTGGGCTCCCGCTTGACGGCCGTACTGTCCGGTATAGCCGTTGCTGACCACCGCGACTTCCTGCACGTCGTTTCCGCCCAGCAGCAAGTTGCTGGCACCTGAATTGTTCAGGTTAAGAAAGGGATCGTTGTAGTCATTGCCGTTGATAGTGAACAGGTTCGAGGTGCCAGGTAGTCCAAACGCGCTGAAGTTTCCGTATCCATTTCCACTCGAAGTATTCATGGATACACCAGGCGCCGTCTGCGCGATATACGTCACATCGTTGCCCGGATTCGGGATGTTCTGCACGGTACGCGTATCAAACGTCGTGGAGATATTCGCGTTTTCGGTTTGCAGCAGCGCGGGCGCTTCGCTCACTTCTACGGTCGTCGTCCCTGCTCCCAACTCAAGCGGTATGTTCACCGCCAGATTTTGACCTAGAAGCACCGGAACGGTTCGCGTGTAGGTCTTGAAGCCATCTTTGGTGACCGTCAATGTATATTCGTCCGGCTTTAACAGTGAGAATGTATATTCACCGTTAGCCCCTGATACTGTGTTAGCGGTGCTTCCTGTGGCGCGGCTGACGAGCGACAAAGTCGCTCCGGCGACAGTGGCACCTGTAGGATCCGTGACCGTCCCACTGAGGCCCCCTGTAACGATGGTTTGCGCCGACAATCCTACTGCGAGAAATAGGATTGCCATGCAACTGATCAGGGCAATACTTCCTGCCTTCTTTATCATCATTTTCTTTCTTCCTCTTTCCATCGATAGTGAATGACGTTCTCTTGAATAAATCTTGGACCACCTGTGACCGTTGAGGCACACCTCAACCACTGAGCATTTCAGCGAAAGAAAACCCGCTTTCGCATTGCCCCACTGCTGACCAACCGACCACTCGCTTACCTGGGAGCGTCCTCACTGAAAACAGTTCGGACGATTTGGGCCGCCTCCACTCGAAGGGGCCTCGGAAGACTGCTGACGACCATTACTGCACGGCAAATACCAATTTGGTCGTTTCAAGCCTCTGCCAACGTAGGACTTAAAAACTCTGGAATGCCGTGCCTGAAAATTCCTCTGAGATTTTGGAAATTCCTATGGTTTCTGGGGAGTAGGTAGTTTCTTTTAGCATCCAACAGAAGCCTAACCTTAGGACCTTAGGCGCTCCCACTCACGTTAAAAAGAGAAAAGGCCGCTCGCATTTGTGCGGGCGGCCTTCCTTCGAGAAATAGAATTTGACTATGCTACCGTGACTTCCTTGCTCAGGTAAACGTCTTGAATTGTATTTAACAGCTTAACGCCTTCCGGCATTGGCCGTTGGAACGCCTTGCGTCCGCTGATCAAGCCGGTGCCGCCTGCCCTTTTATTGATCACTGCGGTTACCACTGCCTCTTCGAAATCATTTGCTCCGGAAGCTCCACCACTATTGATGAGTCCGGCGCGTCCCATGTAGCAGTTTGCCACCTGATAGCGGCAGAGATCGATTGGATGATCACTGGAGAGATCCGTATAGATACGCTTGTCGAATTTTCCGTAACTCGAATCGCCCATGTTCAGAGCTTGATAGCCGCCATTGTTTTCCGGCAATTTCTGCTTGATGATATCGGCCTGGATCGTTACACCGAGATGATTCGCCTGCCCGGTAAGATCCGCTGATACGTGATAATCCTTGTCCTTCTTGAACGCCGGATTGCGCAGATAGCACCACAACACCGTCGCCATTCCCAGTTCATGCGCCTTGGCAAATGCCTGGCTAATCTCCACGATTTGCCGCGTGCTGTTATCAGAACCGAAATAAATTGTGGCCCCCACTGCAGCTGCTCCCATGTCGTACGCCTGCTCCACGGTGCCGAACAAGACTTGGTCGAATCGATTCGGATAGGTTAGCAATTCGTTGTGATTGATCTTTACGATGAAAGGAATTTTGTGCGCGTACTTGCGCGCCACCGAACCCAGCACGCCAAAGGTCGACGCGACTGCGTTGCATCCGCCCTCAATCGCCAGCTTGACGATATTCTCACCGTCAAAGTAATCCGGGTTCTTCGCAAAGCTCGCACCCGCGGAATGCTCGATTCCCTGATCCACCGGCAGAATCGACAGGTATCCGGTGCCGTTCAGGCGGCCATGATGAAACAATCTGTGAAGATTGTTCAGCACGCGCAAATTGCGATCCGTCACCGCATAAATTTGATCAATGAAGTCCGGTCCCGGAACGTGCAGCCGTTCCTTGGAGATTTTTGGATTCTTGAAGCCAAGTAGCGTTTCCGCTTTTGCTCCTAAGAGTTGTTCGATGGAACTGGTTGTTGCGGTTGCCATGGTTTCTCCTAATTATTCGCGAATTCCCGTGGTGAGCATGCTCCCCGCCGCCTCGTCCACCAGCCAAAGCACCTTGCCGGCGATTGGCTGAATGAGTTGCGCTGGAAGTTGTTCGGGCTCATAGGGCCCTTCCAGTACCGCTTTTAAGGCCGGAGCCTTGTCTGCGCGGGTTACTAAGAAAATCACTTGGTTCGCTTCATTTATCGCTGGAGCTGTGAGCGTGATGCGTTCCGTATACAGCTTCCCGACCCAATTGCGAACCACAATTCGATTGGCGGCGTGTAACGCTTTAGTGCCGGGAAATAGGGAAGCAGTGTGACCTTCCTCTCCCATACCAAGCAGCACTAAATCGAAGCGAGGATACTCGCCATCGCTCACCTTAAAGTATGCGCGAAGAGCCTCTTCATATTCCAGTGCCGCTTTTTCCGTGTCGGGGTATTCGCCACGGATCCGCGTAATCTGCGCCTCCGGCACTGGCACCCTCGAAAACATGGCCTCGTTCACCATACGGAAGTTACTCTCGGAATGGTCAGGTGGTACGTGACGCTCGTCGCCAAAAAAGAAGTGAATTTTGCTCCAGGGTACAGCGACTCTAATCTTTGCATCTTCCGCGAGCATGGCGTACAGCGATTTTGGCGTCGATCCGCCTGACAGTGCCACGGTGAACGATCCGTTCTTGTCCACACCTTCCACAGCGAGTGTAACAAATTCGTCCGCAGCCTTTGCTGTTATGGCTTTTCCATCATGCAGGATGCGCACATCGCGTTGACTGGCAGCGGCCATCAGACAATGCCCACCTTGCCTGCTGGTGCCGGACGGCTGTGCTGCTCTAAATCTTCCTCGTCAATGCGGCGCCATGAGCGCCCATCGCGGCGCAACAGTTCTTCCGCTTCGGCAGGTCCCCAGGAACCCGCCGCGTAATTAGGAAATCCGCGTGGTGGCAACGCGTGCCAGACATCCAGAATCGGCTGGATCACTCGCCAGCCCGCCTCCACCATATCCGCTCTCTGGAACAATGTCGCATCGCCGGCCATGCAATCGCGCAACAACCGTTCGTAGCCTGTGCCGTGCTCAATGCCGAAATATGTTTTGTAATCGAAATCCATGTTGACCAAGCCGAGCTTCATCGTCGAGCCCGGCACCTTGGCACCGAAGCTCAGAGAAATTCCTTCATTCGGTTGGATTTCGATCACCAGTCGATTCGTTTCAATGTTTTTTACCGTTGTATTGCGAAACAGAACGAATGGCGTCCGGCGAAATTGGATTACGATCTCCGTCGCGCGCATGGCCAACCGCTTGCCCGTCCGCAGGTAAAAGGGAACTCCCGCCCACCGCCAATTGTCGATCAGCAGCTTCAACGCGACGAACGTCTCGGTCTGCGAATCAGGCGCCACGTCCGGCTCGCTGCGATACGCGGGCACGTGTTCGTTCTCCACCACACCTTCTCCGTACTGCCCTCGCACCGTGTTGGTCAGAACTTCTTCCGGATTCAGTGGCTGGATGGCGTGCAGCACTTCCGCCTGCTTATTGCGCACTTCATCCGCATCGAAGGAAATTGGCGGTTCCATTGCCGTCATCGTGAGCAACTGGAACAAGTGATTCGGCACCATGTCCCGCAGTGCGCCCGCCGTTTCGTAAAATCCTCCGCGATGCTCCACTCCGACCGTCTCTGCCGCGGTAATCTGCACGTGGTCGACGTAATTGCGATTCCACAGCGGTTCAATAATGTTGTTTGTGAACCGAAACACTAAAACGTTCTGCACTGTCTCTTTGCCCAAATAATGGTCGATGCGGTAGATCTGTCCTTCGTTCAAAACTTTCTTCAACTCTGCGTTTAGCTGTTTTGCGGAGTCCAGATCGTGTCCGAACGGCTTCTCCACAATCACCCGCGCCCACTTGTCGTTTTCTTCTTTCGTCAAATCGGCGGCGCCCAATTGCTGCACAATCGGTCCAAAGA
>JBAVNY010000134.1:0-2168 GCA_049691535.1 Candidatus Acidiferrum sp. | reverse complement strand
TTCAAGGTGCACGTTCGTCAGGCCGTACTTCTTAAACATCTCGACGGTCCAATCATTCGCCTGCTTCAGCAGCGGAGACCCGGTCAGGCGCGGCCCGATGCGATCCGACAAATATTCCAGGTTGTCCATCAACTCGCCGTGCTCGCGGATTTCCTTGATAATCTGCGCATCCGTCGTCGCCACGGCATTCACATCGTCTGGCGCCGCGGCCGCGCTGCGTTCCTTCACTCCGAACAAAACCAATAAAATTGCGAACACCGCTACCGTTTTCGTGACACGACTCATTCGCTTCTCCCCATGGATGGACCTGACGCGTAAAACGTGCCATCCCGCCAAACTGGACAAACCGGCTACCTACCTGCGCCACCTTATTCATTCGACGCACGGCAATCGCTTGCGCTTACCTACCACGCTTCTTTTTTCTGGTTCTTGGTGCTTTCTGGCAGCTCGGACAAAAATGAGAACTTCTTCCCGCCACGATGATTCGGCGTATCGGAGTTTTGCAGCGGAAGCACGGCTTCCCTTCTCGTCCATAGGCCCGATGATGCTGCTGATATTCTCCCGGCTCGCCTTTCGCGTCAACAAAATCGGAAATTGACGAGCCGCGCATCACAATGGCGCGTTGCAAAATCTCCTGCAGCGCCCGGTACAATTCCGCCACCTGCTTGGGCTTCAGCTTTGATCCCATCCAAGCTGGATGTATCTTCGATTTCCACAAACTCTCATCCGCATAAATGTTTCCTACCCCGCGCAGGACTTCCTGATTCAGCAGCAGCGCCTTGATGCGCGAATTTCGTGAGCGAATCCGGTTGATAAATTCTTCCCGGCCAACTTCCAGCGGATCGGCGCCAAATCGTTTCAGCTCCTCCACCAGCACTTCGCCCGCAAGGTACGCCATCCGCCCGAAGCGTCGCGGGTCGACATACCTCAACTCTCGCCCGTCATCCAGCACCATGAACACATGAGTATGCTTTTTATGTGGCTCATCCGCCCGCACCGGCATCAGCATGCCCGTCATTCCCAGGTGCACCAGCAACGCCGTTTCGCTTTCAATTTCGCCGCTCTCAGACTTCCCCGCGCCACTTCGCTGCAACCGCAACAACATGAATTTTCCGTATCGCTCCACCGAACGGATCTGCCGCCCAGGCAGCTCGCGCTCCAAGTCTTGGGGATTGTCGATGAAATCGGTTTTGGCCAGCGTAACGCTTAAAATGCGCCGTCCTGCGACTGTCAGTTGCAAGCCGCGCGCAACGGTCTCGACTTCAGGAAGCTCCGGCATATTTCTCCTGTTCGCTCACGTTACCATATTCGCCGCTGCTGCAGCCCCGGCGCGGCCATGGTACATTTTTTATTGGGAGGTGCTAGTGCACATCGCTTCGCTACGTTTACTTTTTCTCACCGGTTTATCTCTGGCCTTGGCTGTTTCCGCACAGGCTCGCAAACACGAAACAGGATTTCTGGATCGCACCGTATCGCTGCAGGGCGCCGCCTTCAAATATCAAGTTTTCGTTCCCGACGACTGGTCCCCACGGAAAAAGTGGCCGGTCATTTTGTTCCTCCACGGTGCCGGCGAACGAGGCTCGGACGGTTTGATACAAACAGAAGTCGGCATTGGTGAAGCGATTCGCAAAGGGCGCGCGCGTTTTCCGGCGATCATCGTGATGCCGCAGTGCGCCAAGGACAACTGGTGGACCACCCCGAAAATGGAAGACGTGGCGCTCGCCAGCTTGGCTGCAGCCACCAAGGAATTCAAAGGTGATCCCTCGCGCACCTATCTCACCGGAATATCCATGGGCGGCTACGGAACGTGGGACATCGCCATACATCATCCAAACACCTTTGCAGCCATCGTTCCCGTTTGTGGCGGCATCACCGCATCGCCATCGCTGAAGCAGAGATTTCCGGAACTGGCCAAGAAGGCCTATGCCGACGAGCCCAAGAGTTACACGGAAGTTGCCAGCAAAATTGGCAAGACACCGGTGTGGATTTTCCACGGCGCCGACGATCCCACCGTTTCACCTGAAAATTCCCGCAAAATGTTTGCCGCGCTGAAAGCCGAGGACGGCAATGTCCATTACACCGAATATCCCGGCGTCGGCCACGAGTCCTGGCACAAGGCCTACGCTGAACCGGAACTCATGACCTGGCTCTTAGCTCAAAAACTATTG
>JBAVNY010000133.1:0-3273 GCA_049691535.1 Candidatus Acidiferrum sp. | reverse complement strand
CAGCGCCGCTTGAAAGCATGCGGTTTGGAGTCGTTCTACGCCTACTATCGGGTGCTAACCAGCCGCGAAGGTCGCGCGGAACTGGCACTGCTGCTGGAAAATCTCACGGTCAACGAGACAAGCTTTTTTAGGAATCGTCCACAGTTGGAACTGCTGCAGAAAACCGTGCTGGAGCAAATTCTTCATCACAAGCAGGAGCGTCGCGATTGGAATTTGCGGGTGTGGTCGGCTGGATGTTCGGCGGGGCAGGAACCTTATTCCGTAGCGATTCTGATTTGCGATGCGCTGGCCTACTACTATCTTCGCAATCCGCTGCCGTTTGAAATGCCGTCACCTAAGCCGCTGATTCCACCGCCGTGGAAGCTGGAAATTGTGGCGTCGGATATCAGTTACGCCAGCCTGCGCACCGGGCAAGAAGGCTTGTACACCGAAATTCAGATGGAGCCGGTGGATTACACCACGCGGCTTCGCTATTTCGAAAAGACTTCCGATAAATATGCGGTGAAGCCGCAGCTGAAAGAATTGGTCCAGTTCGACTTTCACAACCTGAAAACAGAATTCCTGCCGCGCCGCAACGACATCATCCTGTGCCGCAACGTGATGATCTATTTCGACGAAGCGGAACAAAAGCGTTTGATCGATAAGTTCTACCATTGCCTGAATCCCGGCGGCTTTCTGTTTGTTGGTCACGCGGAGAGTCTGTTTGGTCTGACGCAGAAATTCCGCATGGTGCATGAGAACAACGGCACCGCGTACAAACGTCTTGAGGTGAATTCTTGAGCTTTTTGCCCGAAGATCGGGGAGCGGAGCTGCGCAATCTCTTCTTTGAGAGTGCGGCGGAGCTTCTTCAGGTCATCAACGATACGGGCATGCAATTGGAAAAGCGGCCCGCGGATGAGGAGCTCATTCGCAGTGTGCGTCGCGCCGTTCACACCCTAAAAGGCGATTCCGCGGCTTGCGGTTTTCAGAAGCTGAGTGAACTGTCACACGAACTCGAAGATGTGTTGTCGTTGCAGATTAGTCAAACGCATGGCCCGCTGCTCGCCGAAGTGATTCTGGCGGCGGTCGATACCTTCGAAAGCATGCTTGGTGCCTATCAGAAGCGTCTGGAACCGCCTTCTGGCGAGCCGTTGCGAGTTCTGATTCACAATTTGCTGCAAGCTCCGAATGGCGCGAAGAGCAATCCGGACGGCAACGTTGCGCAGGTTCCTGCTAGTTTCCACTGGAATGAATATGAATCGCTGATGGTTTCCGAAGCGCTGCTTCGCGGCGATCGCGTCTACAACATTGCCATGCGCATCGACCCGAACAGTGCAATGCGTGCGGCTGCGTTTCAGTTGGTCCGCAATGTTTTGCATGCTTGCGGGACGGTGATTGCGCTGCGCCCCGAGGATAACCAAGCGGCGGCTTCGGTAGAAATTGTAGAAGCAGCTGTGGCCAGCACGCATCCGGTGGAGCACATTGCGCATCGCTGCAAGATTCCGGCCGTAGTTACGGACGTGCGCGTTGAGCCTGCCACGCGTGGCGACAACGCGGAGCATGAACTTCTTGGCGATCTGTTGGAAGCGCAGGCAGCGCAGATTACGTCGCCCGCGCCGGGCAACGGCGATGCTTCGCAGAAACAATCCGGTGGCGCGTCGGCCGTCGCAACGGTGACGGAAAGTACGCTGCGTGTGGATGCAACACGCATCGAAGCGGTCATGAATCTGGTCGGCGAGTTGATCATTGGAAAATCGATGCTCAACCGCACGCTTTCTGAGTTTGACGTGAATCATGCGCGAGATCCGGTGCGCGCCAAGTTGGCGGAAGCTCTGGCGTTCCAGTCACGCGTGTTGGATGAACTGCACAAATGCGTGCTGAAGATTCGCATGGTCCCAGTGGAGCAATTGTTCCGCCGCTTTCCTCGCGTAGTGCGCGACGTTGCCAAGTTGTGCGGCAAAGATATTGCTCTGGAAGTCGCTGGCGAACACACCGACCTCGACAAAGGCATTCTTGACGCCCTCGCCGAACCTCTGACGCACATTATTCGCAATGCCGTTGATCATGGTATCGAGACGGGTAGTGAGCGGCTGGCGGTCGGTAAGCCGGCGCGCGGCTCGATTTCTCTGAACGCGTACCACCAGGGCACACAAGTGGTGATTGAAGTCCGCGATGACGGTGGCGGCATCGATCTAGAACAGATCCGCGCCCAAGCCGTGCACAATGGCCTGCTAAAAAAAGAAGACGCGGACCGCCTGATCGAGCAGGACCTCTTGAACTTGATCTTCGAGCCCGGCCTCAGCACCGCCGACGAAGTGACCGAAGTATCCGGCCGTGGAGTTGGCATGGATGTAGTGCGCACCGTGCTTGATCGCCTGAAGGGCACCGTGCACGTTGCCAGCGTCAAGGGCAAAGGAACCACGATTCAACTGCGAGTTCCGCTCACGCTCGCCAGTATTCAGACTTTGCTCTTCCGCGTCGGTGGCCGCTTGTTTGCCGTGCCGCTTTCTTCGGTCGTCGAGATTACGCGTATCAATGATCCGGACATCCACTTGGTCGACCAACGCGAAGTACTGCGTCTGCGTGAACAGATTCTGACACTGGTGCGTCTCGACCGGCTAAGCCGCATCTATGCCGTGGAAAGCCCTGCGGCAAAAAAGAAAAAACATTTTGTGGTGGTTATCGGATTGGCCGAGAAGCGTTTCGGTCTACTCGTCGATAGCCTGGTTGGTGAAGAAGAACTGGTTATAAAAGCTTTGCCGAGCGAATTGGTTTCCAGCGACTTGGTCAGCGGTGCCTCGATTCTCGGCGACGGCACTGTCGTGTTGATACTGAACGTGCCCGCGGTACTCTCGCGGTTGTCGCGATCAATTCCCTTGGGAGCCATAGCATGAAGGATCGAGTCCGAGTGCTGGTTGTCGATGATTCCGCGCTGATGCGGAAACTGATTCCAATTATTCTGGAGCGGGATCCGGATATTGAGGTGGTAGGAACCGCGATGGATGGCGCTTTTGCCCTGCGCAAAATCGCAGAGTTGCATCCGGATGTGGTTACGCTTGATTTGGAAATGCCGCGCATGGACGGCATCGAAACGTTGCGAATGATCATGCGCAGCGCTCCGTTGCCGGTAATCGTATTCAGCACGCATTCAAAAGAAGGCGCCTACTCGACCTTTAAAGCCCTGGCCTTGGGTGCTATCGATTTCGTGGCAAAACCTAGAGACGCCGCTGCCGGGAATTTGAATCCGGTTGCGTATCAGCTTATTGAGAAAATCAAAGTAGCGAAGCGTGCGGG
>JBAVNY010000132.1:0-6180 GCA_049691535.1 Candidatus Acidiferrum sp. | reverse complement strand
GGGCACTTAAGGGCGAACTGGAGACCACTCCCAAAGCGAATGAGGGCTTTCCGGGAGGGACCCGAAGGTGACGCCACTGAAGTTTCTTGGCGAGGAACGGGAAAGCAGACCGAGAGAAGCTGCCGGGCGTGGGAATGCTCCTGAAGCCTTGCCCAGGAAAACGAGCGGCGAAAAGAGGAAAATGCACAATTCTTGGCGTGCGAACGGAACCAGCGCAGAGCGCCAGGGGAGACCCCGGCTCCGACCGCCAGACGCTTTGCTATAGCGTCCGTCTATAAGCCCGCGTCGTGGAAGTATTGGACGAAGGGCGCAGAGGTCCGTAATGTGCGCCTAGCTTCGGGGCGGAGTCTGAAAAGTGAAGGTCTTAGACTACTTGGAAGTCGGCAATCGCGGGCTACGCCAGTTCCGCAGGTTGTAGGAATAAAGTACAAGACAGAATAGATTCGCGGGTATGAATCCAAATTGCGCTGTTCGTGCGGCAATTACGCAGACGATCACGCTGTTTGCACCAGCTACCATCCACCCTTGCCAGAATTTCCTTCCTATAAGAACGGTCGAAAGGACTGTAAGAACACACGAGATGTAATCCAACCGCAGCATCTTAACCTATGCCTGACCACTGAGCTTTTGGTGCCAGTTCGCACCAGGGCCATTTCTTCGTGGCTTGCAGTCAGCCTAGCATCTCAAACTTCAGTGAATAACTGTTCTCTGGTTCAGTTGTACTGGCGAAGTCAACTCATGGCGAGTTGCCTGCCATGCAATCGGGATCCCAATACCTAGGTTACCGGTTACAAATCGGGAGTTACGCGCAGTTTTTCAATTTAAGTTTCGCGCCTGAGCCGAGTTCCCGCCAAAAGCCATGTAACTTCACGGCATTTCATCACGTCACAGGTTAGAGTGGTCGAATGTTGCAACCGAAAAATTACTGGCATACTTTGGCGAAGCTGGCTTGCTGCGAGGCCCTTACACTTCTTCTTTGCCTCTCCAATTCCGGCGCAATGCCATCACCTCAACAAAGCCCTCCGACACCAGACCCAGCCTCTAAGACCGCACAATCGCAACCAACGACCGCCGAACTCACCGCTTCCGATAATCAGAGCATCATTCGGGTTCGTGTGCCCGTTGTCGTGATACGTGTGGTGGTGAAAGACGCGGCGGGTAATATCGTTAACGATTTGAAAAAGGACAATTTCCAGATACAGGACAACAACACGCCGCGGGAAATCTCCACCTTTGCCGTAGAACATCCTGCATCACGTACCGTGCCTAATCGGGACGACACGGGCGCGCAGCTCAAAGAAAACGCAACAACTGTCGCTCGGCCTGCTGTCATTGCAGTTCCCGGGCGATACGTGGCCCTACTTCTCGACGATATTCATATCCAACTGGACGCGGCTGTTGCGGTTCGCTCTCAGGCCATGGACGTGATTCGGTCCTTGCATTCGGAAGTTCTCGTTGCCGTATTTTCCACCTCAGGACACATCCAAGAGGACTTCACGACGGATCGCCAGGCGCTTAGCCAGGCGATTTCTCGATTCATTCCCGCTCCAATGATCGGCGGTAACAACGGCTCGTGCCCTTACATTTCGTATTTCCAGGCGCAGTTAATGGTGGACTTGAGGGACCAAGACGCCACGGAAAAAGCGGTCAATGATTTCTGGGCTTGCAAATATGGCAAGCTCGACCAGAATTATCCCACTGCGGTCCGCGATGCGACACAGACGGCGCGGAACATCGTGGACACAGGAGACGTCGAACTGGATCAGGCCATGCGCCGGATTAACGAGATTGTGACTCGCCTCTCTGGCATGCCCGGCGATCGTGCCATCGTTTTTGTCTCCCCAGGTTTTGCGTCGCTCAATATGGTCGGCAGACTCAGCCCTGTGCTGGATAACGCCATCCGGGCAAACGTGGTTGTGAACACTGTGGACGCGCGTAGCCTGTATGTTCCGGACGCGAGCCTCGATGCCAGTTTGCCTGGTCCGTGTATGGCCGGCAGCATGAATCCCACTCCCAGCAAGGGCGGATGCAGCCCGGAATCCGGTTCTCGATTCCAAGCCACGCAGCAATCTGCAATGAACGAAGTTCTTGCCGGCCTTGCCCTGGGAACAGGTGGCACCTGGTTCCACAACCGCAACGATCTGAACAAGGGTATTCACGATGCCTTAAGTTCGCCTGTCACTTCATACGTCCTGTCCTTCTCGCCGACGGTCAAAGCTCTCGATGACAAGTACCATACGCTTAAGGTAGTGGTAGCCGACTCCAGGAATCTTACGGTACAAGCTCGCGCCGGGTATTTTGCAGCGAAGCCTGCCTCCGATCCCCTAAAACAAGCCGAATCCGATTTCCGCGACGCGCTCTTCGCCCAGGATGAAATGAACGAAATCCCTGTGGATGTTCATTCGAGCTTCTTCTTGAAACAATCCGATGAAGCAAGTCTCACTGTCTTAACGCACATCGATATCAAAGGCTTGCACTTCCGAAAAGTCTCGGATCGAAATTGTGACGAGCTCACGGTTGGCGTTGTGGTTTTTGATGATCACGGAAACTTCGTCACCGGCAACAAGCGAGTCCTCACATTGCGATTGCTGGACGAATCGTTGCAGCGCCTTCGCAATACCGGAGTGTCTGTCAAAATGACTTTCGATATCAAACCCGGAACGTACGTCATTCGCGTCGTCACCAGTGATTCCGCCAGCATGTCTGCTCGCAACGGCGGCGTGCTCATCCCCAACTGAGAGCGATGGAACTGCCAGCGCTCTGGACGACTTCCAATCTTCAGCCTGGTAAGCGCGCTAATCGTCCATGTGAAGTTTTAGAACTTGACTTCCGATTAGCCGACAAATCGTCCAAGTGAAATTTGTGGCGAAAAAATACAAATATGCCATGGGAAGAAACTCGGCAGATCAGGCAAAATGCTGGGAGCGATAAGCTCGGGAAAACGGATGGAGTCTTCCTCACCTGTATTAGCGCAAGTAGACCTGCGCGGTCGAGCGGTCACACAGCAAATATCTCGGGTCTCGCCGGTGAATTCCCGGGCCGTCTCTGCGAGGCAGCCCGGGTGTTTCACGGTCAGACTAAACTGCTAGTCCGCCGCGCCTATGACTTGCACGAGCTTCTTGATATCCATCAAAGGGAGCGGGTTGTTTGGATGCTGCAGATCCGGCACGGTATCATTTGACGCACCGCCGGGGGAGCGCTTCAAGTTAGGAAAATCCACAATGGAATTGTCAAACTCCCCTATCGGCACCGCCATCAGCGAAACAGCCCACCCATTGTCATAGCCGGCATAGCGTCCGGGCGAGGTGGTGGGAGTGCGCGTGCTCACCGCACCGTTAAACGTCATATCGTATTTCTCATACGGGTCCATCGTGAGGTTGTAGGCCGACCCAATCGCGCCAAGATTCTGCTGCGGACCGAGCCAGGTGTCCTTGGACGTGTATAGGTATTTCCAAGCGATTCTGATATCGGGGTTCGTGGGATCGCCGCCGATGTCGGCGCGAGCGCCGGCGAAGGTCTCGCCGTCGATATAAATCCATCCGCTGCGTGCGGAATGCCGTTCCTTACCGAGGATGTAGGCGCTGTTGTCAATGCTGTCGAAATAAATCCCCTTGCCGTCATTGTCCTTCCACGCGCCGTGAGGCGGTGGGGTGAGGCCGACCATCGTTGCCAGCGTTGCCCAGCAGTCAATGTGCGACATCATTTCACCGTAACGTTGGCCGGCCGGAATGTGATTCGGCCACCACATGATGCCGGGGACGCGGAAACCGCCCTCAAACGGCGAGCCCTTTTCCCCACGGAACGGCACCGTGCCGGCATCCGGCCACGCGTCCTGCCACGCGCCGTTGTCAGCAGTGATGATGACGATGGTGTTGGGAGCCTCTGCACGGATTTCGTCCATAATGCGACCGATGTTGGAGTCGAGTTCCATCATGGCATCTGAATAATTGCCGAGGTGCGATTTGCCAATGAACGCCTTGGCGGGAATGTTCGGGTTGTGCATCTTCATGAAATTAACATCCATGAAGAACGGCTTGCCGCCTTTGGCGTGTGCCTTGATGTATTCGACAGCTGAATCAGCCTGACGAACGTCGAATTCATGCAAGTAGTCGTAGTCGATGCGCGCGACCTTAGTCGCCGGTTTGCCGGCTGTGCCTTCCCATTCGTATAGGTTGACGATCTTTTGATATTCGGCCCAGTAAGCGGCGTTGTACTTCGGAAACCAGGGATGCGCAAAGTTATCCAAGTCGTCATAGGTATAGACGCCCGGATAGTAGGCTGCGACCTCTTTCATTTCGTCAAAGCCATGTTCGATCGGGTAGAACTTGGGTTGATCCCCCAGATGCCACTTGCCCGAGAAGTAGGTCGAATAGCCGTTCTTCTGGAAAAACTCGGCGATTGTCGGAGTGCTCTTCGTTAGACCGTTCTCGTCGCCAGGCACAACCACGACCGATAGCGCCGAGCGGATTGGGATGCGTCCGGTCATCAACGAGGCCCGACCTGCCGTGCAACTCGCCTGGCCGTACCAACTGGTGAAGAGGGCGCCTTCTGCGGCGACCTTATCGACGTTCGGCGTCGGATGGCCCAGGTTCTCGCCACCACCATAAGCCCCGAAATCGGCCCAGCCCGTGTCGTCGGTCATCAAGATCACTACATTCGGTCTGCCTTGCGCTTGGGCAATCGGTGCCGATGCTGCGCTAAACAGTGTCGCAATTCCCGCCAAAGTAAACGTGATTGTTCCAGACCATCTCATACGCATCCTCCTCAGATATTTCTGAATGCCGTCGGTCACAGAGTGAAACTGCCTATACTTCACCGCGAAATTAAAAAGAGGGAGACGCCTCTCACTACCGTCCCGCAGGACTTGGGTAGCGCCCCCCTGGAAAATACGTCTGACTCGCGTGAATCACGGCAAGCAGACGGAGAGTGTGCCGGGGAGAGAATGTGCGCACTATTGTCAAAAGTAACAATCGAACGGAGATCATGGCAGGAGCTTTCACCCGCTGAGTCCTGGTAAACCACTTATCAGGAGCTACGCAGCCGTGGCCAATTCGTTGCGTCGATGGCCGGAGCAGCGTAGGATGCGCAAGTCGAACGTGTAAATCGAAAAAGTCCATCAGGGGGTGTTCCTTGAGACTCTACTTTATGTGGATTTTGACGTTGCTGCTGGTGTGTGTGGCGGCAATTCCGTGCCGAGCACAGAATAAAGTTACGATTCTTTATGATGCATTCGGAGAATCGAAGGAGTTGACCAAAGATTGGGGGTTTTCCGCTTTGGTAGAACACAACGGGAAACGGATTTTGTTCGATACAGGGAATGATGCCACGAAATTTGAGCATAACGTGAAGGTGCTGGGCGTAGACCTGACGAAACTCGATTTTGTGGTTCTCTCGCACCGGCACACAGACCACACGTCCGGGTTGAAAAATGTGCTTAGTATGAATCCGAACGTTACTGTGTATGTGCCTGCGGATTTCATGGCGGATGGATTTGGGGGAGTGCCTATTCCCAAGACGTTTTTCCGGCCGGATGAGAGCCTGCCGTCGAACATGCGGTATTTCGGGGGAGCCGAGCCCGAACACCTCACATTCGGCAAGCTGTATGACACAGGAAATTTTGTGTTGGTGAATCAATTGACGGAAGTATCATCGGGGATTTTCTTGGTGCGGACCGTTTCCCAGAATAAAGGGACGATCGGGCTACCGGAATTGACGCTGGCGATCAAAAGACCGAATGGGTTGCTGATTGTGGAAGGGTGCTCGCACGCGGGGATTGAAGTGATTCTGGAAGCGGCAAGCGCGGTGGATCCGAGGACGGAGATTCTGTTTGGGGGATTGCACCTAGTGACGACGCCGACGGATGAAATAGATGCGCTGGTGGAGAATTTAAAGACGAAGTGGAAGGTGCAAAGGATGGCACCGGGACATTGCACAGGAGAGCCCGCATTTGCGCGGTTGAGGAAGGCGTACGGAGAGAACTATTTGTACGCCGGTTTGGGGACGTCGGTCGAATTCAAGTTAACGAGACGCACATGATCCCACAAATAAAGTCCCTCGGGTCCAATCTGACGCGGTAGGGACGATCATCACTGATCGCCCCCCGCACAGATCCGTACGGGCGCTTTTACGCATACGGCTCCCACCTGGGATGAGTGGCGTGGAAGCGAGCTGTGGGATAAG
>JBAVNY010000131.1:0-1542 GCA_049691535.1 Candidatus Acidiferrum sp. | reverse complement strand
TGTCGGTGCCGCTTCCCGCGGTTCTTAGCGCCGAAATTATTTCCGCCGCCGTCGGTCTGTTGGTTGGTGTTTATCCCGCGCGAAAAGCGGCCAGTTTGCCGCCTATCGAAGCTTTGCGGCAGGAGGTCTGAGTAAACTCCCATGAGCATGACCATAGGCGAGAACGCGCGAATGGCGCTCACGACGCTTCGCGAAAACAAGATGCGCTCGTTCCTCACCGTGCTCGGCGTGGTCATCGGCATCACGGCCCTGCTTTCCGTCGTCTCCATTCTCGTCGGCGTCTACGGCAATGTGAACGCCTACCTCAGTGACTACGGGCCCGAAACCTTATTCATCTTTCGTTTTGATCCCGGCATTCATACCGGCCGGCTCACTCCCGACGAACGCAACCGCAAACCTCTCAGCTTCGATGATGTCGAGGCTATCAAAGCGGCTTGCCCGGCCGTGCGCACTGTTACTTCCAGCCTGTATCCGCGCTTTGTCGAAGATGGCCCGATCCGTGGGCCGGTTACCGCTCGCTACTTGAGCAAGGAAGTCTCCGGCGTCGACTACAACGGCACACTTCCCGAAACCGAAGATGTCTTCAATTCCCGCCCCAGAACCGGCCGCTTTTTCAGCGACGCGGAAAACATGCATCGCGCCGATGTTGCCGTAATCGGCTCCGACATTGCCAAAACGCTGTATCCCGATATCGATCCACTCGGCAAGCCCATCATGGTTGATGGCGTTTCTTACGAAGTGATTGGCGTTCTGCAGCCCCGCAAGGGTGGCTTCGTCAAAGATCAATCTGCAGACAAAGCCATCATGGTGCCCTATCGCTCTTACCAAAAACACAACCCTAGCGATGACGAAAACTTCGTCGGCGCTAAAGCTTATCCCGGGCTAATGCCCGAAGCCGAAGATCAAATCCGCGCCGTGTTGCGCCGTCGCAGAAGTGTGCCCTACGATAAGCCCGACAATTTTGGCATTTCCAGTGCGCAGCAGATAGCCGACCAGTTTCGCCAGATCACCGCTTCGGTCGCTCTTCTGATTTCCGTCATCAGTTCCATCGGCCTCCTCGTCGGCGGCGTGGGCGTGATGAACATCATGCTCATGTCCGTCACCCAGCGCACTCGTGAGATTGGTGTCCGCAAAGCCATCGGTGCGCGCCGCCGCGATGTAATCTGGCAATTCCTCACCGAAGCCATCGTGCTCACCGGCGCCGGTGGCGTGATCGGCGTGTTACTCGGCGGCATGATCAGTCTGTTGATCAATCTTGCTGTTCCCAGTCTGCCTTCCTCCATTCCTCTGTGGTCGATCCTGCTCGCTGTCGCCGTTTCCATGAGTGTCGGCCTCTTCTTTGGCATGTACCCCGCCATCAAAGCCGCTCATCTTGATCCCGTCGATGCTCTACGCTACGAGTGAGCCTCGCGATCTCCGCATCTATTCTTAATTTTGGTTGTACTGTATGAAACGAATTCTCACGCGAGAAAGGGCCACGGACTTATGTTTTTCAAGCCACGTATTTTACTGCACCTCGAAGGCGCGGCCGTTTTCGTACTT
>JBAVNY010000130.1:0-5304 GCA_049691535.1 Candidatus Acidiferrum sp. | reverse complement strand
GCTTTGGAGATGCGTCGGGAAGCGACATGTCGATGAAAGTCGCGGCCGGAGATCGCGACGGCGCCGTAGAGACATTTCAGAGTTCGTGGATTTTGGTTACCGGAGTATCGCTGGCGGCATTGCTGGTGGCTGTGGTTTCAGTGTGGTGGATACCGTGGCAGCAATGGCTGAAATTGTCGAGCGTCGGCAATTTTCAGGCAGCAACGATCATGCTTGTGCTGGCGGCTTACGTTGTGGCAGCACAGCAGAACGGCGTAACGGAAAGCGGGTATCGCTGCGACGGTCAATTTGCGACGGGAACATTTTGGGCGACGATGCTGCGGTTGATAGAGGTGAGTGCGGCGACGGCCGTGGCGGTATTCGGAGGAAGCCTGCTGGCGGTGGCGTTGACGTATCTGGCAGTGCGGATTCCGGGCAGCCTGGCGTATGCGTGGCTGCTGAGGTGCAAGAGTCCATGGATACAGTTCGGAGTGCGGCGAGCGAAACTAACCACGGTGAAGCGATTGGCGGCGCCGGCATTTGGATTTGTGGCGTTTCCGCTGGGCACCGCGCTGAGTTTGCAGGGGATGACGATCTTGATCGGCAGTCTGCTTGGGCCAGTGGCGGTGGTGACCTTTTCGACGCTGCGCACGCTGTCGAGGCTGAACGTACAACTGTTTGGAGTGATCACGAACACGCTGTGGCCGGAACTATCGCGAGCGTTCGGAGCGGGAAATATTTCGCTGGCCCGACGATTACATCGCCACGCGTGGCAAGCATCGTTGGGACTATCGCTTTGCGGCGGCGCGGTGATGTGGGTGCTGGGCCCATGGATCTTCAATTTTTGGGTGCGACAAAACGTGGCATTCAACGCGAATTGTTTTCACGTGCTGCTGCTGGTGGCGGTGTCATCGATGTTGTGGAGCGCGAGTTCGGTGATTCTTATTTCGATCAACGATCACTGGCGAATCGCCGCGGTGTATGTGGGAGCGACAGCACTTTCATTAGGCTTGGCGCGACTACTGATTCCGCAGCTTGGTATTACAGGCGGAGCGTTGGCGTTGTTGATGACCGAAGCAGCAATGACCGGGTTGGCGCTGCATACGGCGCTGAGACACGTGCAGGACAGCTTGAAAAAGTTTCTGCCAGCAGTCATCGCGGTGCAGCGGTTTCCGTTGCAGGCGGCGCCAGAACCATAGAACCGCGTAAAGAGTTTTTAGTGAAGTAGAAGTGGGACTTTCGATCGATGAGCAACAGCAGATGAAAACGTATTCAGGGACAAACAAGATGTCGGGACCATTATCCGTTTCGGGCTACCCCCAGGCCGGGCCAGAATTCGCGAAAAAGGTTCTATATGACGGCAAGTATTTCGATAAATATTCCCAGCTACAAGTACGAGCGTTACATAAGAACGGCAATCGAATCTGCACTAGCGCAGACGGTTACACCGCTTGAGATACTAATTTCGGACAATCATTCACCGGATCGCAGTTACGAAATCGCGAAGGAGTATGAAAGAGTTGCGGGGGTTCGGCTGATCAGGCCGCCGCGGCACTTGATGCTGGGAGAGCATTATCAGTTCGTTCTGGAAGAGGCCAAGGGCGACTACGTATGTTTTCTAGCAGCGGACGACGCGTTGATGCCGTCGTTTATCGCGAGGATGCAGAAAGCGCTGGGAAATAGTTCGAAGATTGGAATGCTGGCGGCAGCATGCCTGGAATGCGACAAGTCTCTGGTTCCACGGTGCGTGCGTGGATTAGGAATGCCGCACAAGGATTTACAGCCACCGGATGCGTACCGCCATTTCACGGACGGGTGCACGTATTCGATGACCGCGACGATATTCGCCCGGGGGTTGCTGCGGCAGCTGAAGGCCCTGCCGACCGATGCAGGGATGACCACCGATTGGTATTGGGGACTGCTTTTAGGCCTTAAGACAGAGCTGAGATTTTTGCACGAGCCACTGGGATATTGCCGGATTCATGATGCCAATGCTTCGTACTCTGGAGAAGCACGGTGGAGGGAACAGGCGCTGGTGATGCTGCGGTTTGTAAAGGAAACCGCAAACATCGAGGGTGAGCTGATGGAAGATCTGGAAGAAGCACTGCGCACGCTGGAGCTTTCGGTCGCGGGAAGCGGGGACGAATCGTCATCAGCGACACTGCTATTTAAAACCAAAAAGGTTCTAAAAACGTGGTTAGCGTACCGGTATCGAGGAATTTCGCCGGTGTTGCGCATGGCGGAACAAGGAAAAAGCATGGCACTGAGCAAGCCGCCGGAAAAGCTGTCGACATCACTGAGTGTTGCACGCACCGCGATTGAGCAGGGGCAGAGCGTAAAAGCGGCAAGCAAAATCTGAGGACGTTGAGGGTTGCTGGCTGACTTACACGCTCATGAAAGACAGCAGGAAACATTGCAGGAATTTGAATTGTAAACAGCTTGTAAATTGCGACGAGTATGAACGATAAAAACACTGAATTTATGCGGCGATTTAACACAAATAGGGCACATTCAATTTTGCGATGTCGGACATCGGAAAAATGCACTTGCGTAAAAGTGCGAAGTCGATAAGTATCAAAATGTAATTTAGTAAGACGTTAGTTTTCCCTCGGTAAGTCACCGGCCGACCTGCAGTAGTCCTAATGGTAATGCCTAAGTAGCAGTGGCGAAGCCATGGTCAGATTGCAAACAAAAGGAGAAACGTTGTTTTCTACCCAAATGTCTACAGTTGTCTCTCCAGAGTGGTTCGCGACGTACACGCATTCCTGTCAAGAGAAGCGAGTGGCAGAGCGGCTCTCGATCCACGAGATAGAATATTTTCTTCCGGTGCAGACCAACGTGAATCGCTGGAAGAACGGATTGCGAGTGAAGATTGAAAGGCCGCTGTTTCCCAGTTACGTGTTCGTGAAGATCAGGCGCACGGAACGAGTGCGGGTACTGGAATTGCCCGGTGTGCATTCCATCGTGGGACGAGGGCGCGAACCAATTCCCCTCCCTGGCGACGAAATCGAGGCGCTGCGGCAAACCATTCATCTGCTAAATGCCGAGCCGCATCCGTATTTGAACGTTGGTGATCGGGCGCGAATACGCAGCGGTCCGTTGGAAGGTATGACGGGAATTATTGTGAGAAAGAAGAATGGCTGCCGACTGGTGCTCAGCCTGGACCTGATCATGAAGAGTGTCGCGGTTGAAGTTGACGGATTAGATTTGGAACGAGTGGGGCCGTCTATGAGCGTTGGGCTGTTGGGTGAAAATGCGCGCTCGGAGCAGATCGATCCGCGGCTACTGACAAGCAGTTTTCCTCTGGCTGGTTCTGAAACCCTGTAAGACGCACGTTCTCCGAAATACGACACACCTGCCGAGCTTCACAAGAGTACAAATATGATGAATGGCAACTGGACAATTCTGAAGCACATGGCGAAGTTGTATGACCTGGCAATGATCGTCGTATCGTTTGTGTTGGCGACATTCCTTCTGGATACGCCGGGCAATGCGATGAGTTTGAAAGAATTCATGGCCATGCGCATCACGATGGGAAATGTGCTGCTTTTCGGGATATTGCTTTTGTGCTGGCACAATTTATTCATTCTCTGCGGACTTTACGATTCGAAGCGGCTGACACCGCGGTCGTCAGAAATTCTCGGAGTCTGCAAAGCAAGCATCCTAGCAGCGGTGATTTTGATGGCGGCAGCGAACTTGCTGCACATTCAAATGGTGAACCGCACTTTCGTTATCACCATGTGGGCGATTTGCACGTCGGCAATGGTGGTGGGTCGATTGATGGCGGGTTCGATTTTGCTGGTGCTACGGCGGCGCGGAAGAAACAGCAGGTTCATGGTAATCGTTGGAACGAATGAGCGTGCCATTGAATTTGCGCGGCGGATTGGGAGCCATCCCGAACTCGGCTACAAGATCGTCGGGTTTGTTGACGACGAGTGGGAGGGCACGGCGTATTTTGAGGCGACCGGACACACGCGCTGCTGCAGCTTTGCAGGGCTGGCGGAATTTCTGCGGCACAACGTGGTGGATGAAGCGGCAATCTACTTGCCACTACGTTCCTTCTACGAACACTCGGCGGAGCTAGTGACGCTGTGCGAGCATCACGGAATCGTGATTCGAACCGATCCACGAATTTTCAGATTGCGGTCGCACGATTCATCGGTGGTGGACCTGGACGAGGGGTCGGAGATGATAACGGTCGCGGGATCGGCAAGTGTGCTGCCAGGAATCGTGAAGCGGGCGATTGATTCCGTGGTGTCCGCGGCGCTTCTGCTGCTACTGGCGCCGCTGTTTGCGGTGGTGAGTTTGCTGGTCAAGTTCAGTTGCGAAGGTCCGGTGTTCTTCAGCCAGACGCGGGTGGGGCTGAACAAGCGGCTGTTCACCATGTACAAGTTTCGAACGATGATTGCCGACGCGGAGAAAGTGCAAGACAAATTGCTGGCGATGAATGAGATGAGCGGGCCGGTATTCAAGATGAAGGATGACCCGCGGATCACGCCACTGGGCAAGTTCCTGAGAAAAACGAGCATCGACGAACTGCCACAATTGTTCAACGTGTTGATGGGTGACATGAGTCTAGTGGGCCCACGCGCGATGTCGCTGCGCGATTACAAATTGTTCGACAAGGATGTGCACCGTAGGCGATTCAGCGTTAAACCCGGGATTACGTGCTTATGGCAGGTGAACGGGCGCAGCTCGATTCCATTTGAACAGTGGATGGAACTGGATCTGCAGTACATCGATAAATGGTCGCTGTGGCTCGATTTAAAGATATTGGCGCAGACGGTGCCAGCAGTATGGCGTGGAACGGGAGCGGCTTGATGAATTTTATGGGCAAGAACCGCCGGATGGGAAGGTTATAGATGACCACGCGCAAATCAGCAGGAATGATCGAAAACAAGAGAAGTCTGGCGAGGTACAACGACTCTGACTTCGCGATGGACCAGCACCGTGGCGGGATGCACGGCCGGTCGCACGTGCAGCAACAACTGACGGCGGCAGATATCTGGCGGACGCTGGTGAAGCGGAAATTTACGATTTTAGGATTTGCAGCCGTGGTTCTTGCGCTGTCGGCGGTGTATGCATACACGCGGGTTCCGTTGTACGAGGGCGTGGCGCGTTTGCAGATTGACCCGAGCCGTTCGACGGATTTGGGACTGGACGATGGCACCAAGGTGCCGGGATCGAGCACGGATGTTGATGGTCACGTAAAAACGGAAGTAGCGATTATCCAGAGCGAGACGGTGGCGATGCGAGTGATGAATGCGCTGCGACTTTTCTCGAACCCGCATTTTGCCGGGCCGCTGGCGGTGGGCACAGAAGTGA
>JBAVNY010000129.1:0-1701 GCA_049691535.1 Candidatus Acidiferrum sp. | reverse complement strand
GGTGACGACCGTTGCTCACGATCGGACCTTTCAATCTTGCCTGGAAGGTCTCTCGGCCTGCGATCTGAAGTCGTTAAGCGCCAGCGAGCAACAGCAGGTAACCAAGGCCGCTCATGAACGGAACCTGGAGAATTGCCTGTATGAGATGGAAGGTTGCGACAAAAACAAGTTGACTGCACAAGAAAAGAAAGAAGTTCTCGGGTCTTCCCGCGATCTCAGCATGCAGTACTGAATCTCCGGGCAAATCCGCCAAGAATCGCTTCCCAAGCAAAAGCAGGGGCCGCGCGAAAAATCAAGAACCGCAGGATTACACGGGCGCCTTATTGTTGCCCTATTGTGGATTCTTATTGCCATCGCGGCGGGCACCGTGTTGGTCGGCCAACTCGTACGCATTCGATCATGCCGGCCGCACCGGAAATCATGCGATGCGGCCGGCAGAACTCCTCAGCGAACCAGCGCCAAAGGTCACTTTCGCCGCGCTAAGCTTGCTGCTGCGAGTGGCCCGCATGTCTTGGCACGCTCGAAACCGCGTTATACAGGAGCGCGAAAAGCAGTCCTGCTACAGCGCCATCAATCAGGCCGTTGACAGTTCCAATGAAGACACTTCCAATGGTTCTGGACGCGTGGAACCACGGATACACGGAACTGGTCAGTTGAATGAAGTTCACACCATAGCGGGGGTCCGCGAGGTTGATCGCACCGACGCACAGGATGGCGGCGGCCCATAGGAGTCCGGTTGCAATTGCTGTAGCCTTCAAAGAAAGTTGCATCATTTCTTCCTCCATAGTTTCTGAAAATAATGCCGGGAGTGAATCAACCCGCCCATTCCGGGAAGGCGGCGTTCCTTCGACGCTCCGGCTCGTGGCCGATGCGACGTGAGTCCCGGCGAACGTCGCCTTACCCGGGAGCTGAATCCGGGATGCAGTGATCAATTTGCCGAGTTATTGGCGCGCGCTTGCTGGACGCTTGTCGCGGACAAGTTTGACAACATTTCAACTTTCTTCAGTTGTGGTTCACGGCGCTGCCAAACAATTCGCGTGTCGGCGGTATCCGTAGGATAGATCACTGCCGATTGCTGCCCCGTAGGCTCGAGAACAAGATCCGCGCGACGATTGTAAGCGAGCCAGGTTGTTTTTTCGCTTTTCATCATCCACTTGTCCGGTCTCTCATCGCTTTTGGATTGGAGGGCTTCTACGGCTCTCACGTCCATTTGTTTATCTTTTCCTTCCGCCCGGATCTTGATTTCATCGGCCGGAATACCCTTGGAAATCAGGTAGTCTCGGACGAGTGCGGCGCGACGCGCGCTGAGTGCTTTGTTATATGTGTTAGAACCACGCACGTCGGCATATCCAATAACCACCAAGTTGGCGTGCTGTTCATACATGCCGAAGTTTCTGAATTGCGTCGCAATGTTGTCGAGAGAGATTTTCTCGCTCGCCACAAGCCCGACCTTCGGATGGTGTTTGGTAGGATACGCCGTCGGGAAGAAGAGGCTAGCCAATGTTGCCGAAGGTGGGGGATCAATGGAGCCCACCAGGTGCAAGGTCGCTGTCTTTGTGGTTGTTCCTCCGCAGGCGTTGGCCGCGGTAATCGTATAGGTAACGTCTTCGTTGACTGGGCCCGTGGTCGTCTGTCTGGGCTGGGCAGTCACCGCTCGGCTGCCGCTCATTGCATCGCTATTAAAAGGTTCGACGCGGGCGG
>JBAVNY010000128.1:0-3060 GCA_049691535.1 Candidatus Acidiferrum sp. | reverse complement strand
ACTCGCCAAGCTCGCCCTAGCTCTCGAAAATCAGCGCAACGAACTCAAGAAGACCTACTACGAAAAAATGCGCGATCAACTTGGCGGTGTTGTCGCCGCTCGGTTCCTGCAAATCGAAAACCAGATGCTCATGGTCATCGATCTGCAAATCGCCTCCTCACTCCCCGTGGTGGAGAAGTAGGTGCACACGCCTATGAACGCGACAGGGAATCGCATCATGAAAAAAATTGTCTTCGCATTCTTACTGGCCAGCCTCGCGCTAACCACCGCCGCTAACGCCGACGAGTTGCATCTCCGCGACGGCAAAACCGTCGAGGGCACTTTCCTCAGCGCCGATACCCGCCAATTAAAATTCCTCGGCCCCGACGGCAAGTCCAAAACGTATCCGATCAGTGACGTCGATGGCGTCTCCTTTGCCCTCGTGGCCGCGCCCGCCCCCGTAGCAGCTGCCCCCGCAGCTCCGCCCAAGCCCACCAACGTCACGGTTCCGACGGGCTCGACGGTCCTCGTCCGCATGCTCGACACCCTCGACACTCGCAAAACGCAAGCTGGAGCGCTGTTCACCACCAGCCTCGATTCCAATCTGGTCGTCAATGGTGTTGTCGTCGCCAAAAAAGGTACCACCCTGCACGGCAAAGTTACCAAGTCCTCCAACGCCGGCAGAATGACCGGCAAGTCCGAAATGCAGCTGGAGCTGATTGACATCGTCATCAACGGCGCGGCTCATCCGATCTCCACCAGCGACTTTCAGCAGAAAGGGAAGAGCGAAACTGGCTCAACAGTAAAGAAAACCGCCGTTGGTGCAGGTCTTGGTGCCGCCATCGGTGGAATTGCGGGCAACGCTGGAAAAGGTGCCGCGATTGGCGCCGTATCCGGTGTAGGTCTGGCAGCCGTCAAGAAAGGTGAGCCTATCGTTGTGCCCACTGAAACTCTGCTCTCCTTCACGATTGCCCAGTCCACGCTGCTTCCCGTGCAGCGCTAAGACCATGCACCTGTTTTTAGGCATTACCGGCTTCGATTACCGGGCAATTTCGTTGTCGAGTATTTGGAACTGAATAAGCAGCAGTTGATATGAGTTCGAACATGCACGCAGCGCACATTCTCAGACTCGAGCGCATCCTCTTCGCCTTCGGCGTAGCTTTGCTCTTGCTTTGGGGTGCAGCTTGGATCCACCGCACTGTGCTCTCTCGCGCTGCGTTGGCCACTTTCGCCGCAAACCGTCTCGGCACTCCGTCTCCCGCTGGCCTTTCCATGCGCGACCCGCAAACTGGCGGCACCGTCAATTTTGCGCTCTGGTCGTCCAAGCGAGTCGATGCCTTTAAAAACAGCTTAGTCGCGAAGACCTCTCCGGCTCTTGCGGTCGTTCGCATTCCGAAAATTTCCTTAGACGTTCCAGTGTTCGAAGACACCGACGACCTAACTCTCAACCGCGGTCTCGGTCGCATCATTGGCACCGCGCACGTCGGTCAACCTGGAAACCTCGGTCTCGCCGGCCATCGCGACGGTTTCTTGCGCGGCCTCAAAGATGTTCAGCTCGGCGACACCATCGAACTAGCCCGCCCGCAGCAGACCGACACCTACACCATCACCCGCATTCAAATCGTGAATCCCGATGACGTCTCCGTGCTTAGCCCCACGCAAACTCCCACTCTGACTCTCGTCACCTGTTACCCCTTTTACTTCATCGGAAGTGCGCCGCAGCGCTACATCGTCACCGCGACGCTTACCAGTTCTAGCCAGACGAATGCGAGTGCAGGCTCGGACTCCATTCCCAATGGCAAGAAATCCAGTCAAGAATCAAATCAAGAGGAGAAAAAATAATGAAACTAACTACATTCTCTCGCCTTCTGCAAGTCAGCGTGCTCGCTACCGGTCTCGGTTGCATCCCGCTGGCTCTTGCTCAAGTCGAAACCACTAAATCCGTTTCGCCCGAAGGCGCTCCCACCAAGGACGTCAAGGTCGAGCGCGGCACCATTGTCTACGTCAACGGCAACAGCGTTGTTGTCAAAGCCGAAGATGGTTCACTGCGGCACTTTGACAATGTCCCCGACAGTGTCACCGTCACCGTCGATGGCAAACAACTCAACGTTCACCAGCTCCAGCCCGGCATGAAAGTCGAACGCCAGACCATCACCACTACCACCCCCAAAATGATCAAGACCGTCAAGACCGTGCAAGGCACCGTCTGGCAGGTCAGCCCGCCGAGTTCCGTCATTCTCACCATGGACAATGGCAAGAACCAACGCTTCACCATTCCCCAGGGTCAGAAATTTGATATCAACGGCCAGCAAACCGATGCCTTCGGTCTCCGCAAGGGTATGAAAATCAGCGCTCAGAAAGTCGTCGAGCAGCCGGAAACCGTTGTCAGCCAGCAAGTCACCAGAACCGGTTCCATGCCCGCTCCTCCTCCAACTCCGGCCATTCAGCCGGATGTGCCTATCCTCATTGTTTTTGTTCCCGTCGAGACTCCAGCTCCGGTAGAAACGGCCGCCGCCGAACCAACCCCGACCAAGCTTCCAAAGACCGCCAGCAATCTGCCGCTCCTCGGTCTGCTCGGCCTGCTGTCCATCTCTCTGGCCATGGGACTCAAACTTGTTCGAGTCTTTCTGTCCTGACCAGTCATCCAGTACTCCCTGCCCGGTTGTGGCTCGTTCGGTCCACAGCCGGGCCTCGGAGAAGTTTTTATCGCGGAATGGATTTTTATTTTAGAATGTGTACGGCACAGAGCCGTCTCGGCGCGTCCCGCTTGTTAAGATGCGCTGCAGAGTGTACGAAGTCGCCAGGATCGCCCCCCTGCGCTGCTTGTTTCGGTTGGTAGTCCATCTCTTTTAAGGAGCGATTCAGCAGTGAAAGCCCGTTGTACTGTTCTACCCGTCTACCTATTCGCGTGCTTCCTCACGTTCGCAACCCCGCTGCTGGCCCAAACTTCCGCAGACATTCTTACCGGCCCGCCCGATGTTCTTTATACCAAGGTGCAACTTTCCGCTTCCATTGATCCATCTTGGTCGTTCCCTCTGGTTCCCGTCAGGGCGCTGCCCAACACCTGGGATGCTCCCAACA
>JBAVNY010000127.1:0-2755 GCA_049691535.1 Candidatus Acidiferrum sp. | reverse complement strand
TTCCTATTCGGTTGGATCATTGATTCGCAGACAGACTGAGCCAATCTCATCGTAAACATGGACAGTCAGCTTGAGCATCAAAAAGATATTTTTGCCAAATAAACGCGCTTGTCGGAAAAGTGGGTATAAGGATCCATCTCGGCTAGACGACCAGCGGAACAAATAGTGCCAACCAACGTCGCGATGACCAAGTGTCGTTTAGATGGAGGCGATTGCTACTATGCTACGCGCGTTTGGGTTTGAGGCTTGGTGGGTTGTACTTCTTCAGGAAGCTTCACGCGGTATGAGATGATTTGCGATAACGGAAATATAGGAACAGGGCGGTCAGTCCGATGAACGCGCCGGTGGAATCCAGCAGTGAGTCCCATGGCGAGGGCCCGCGTGAGGCCACGAACATCTGATGAACTTCATCAAGGATGGAGTAGAAGGCCGCGATGCCCCAAGCGGCGAATGCCCACGACCAGTGCCAGCCGTGGCGTGCTCCACGAATGCCGCGATACAACAGCAGATAGAAAATAAAATATTCGATGAAGTGCGCGCTTTTCCGGACGATGTGATGAATGAAATCGAATTGGCGCCAGTTCATATCCGGATTGAACCAATGGAGGATTACGGACAGCACGGACCCGGTGTGCTCCGCCGAAAATAAATCTGTGGAGAGGACGGAAATCATGATGGCGCACAGCAGCGCGGGCCACCAGGCGTGCAGCCAGCCGGGAAACATGGAATTAGGTGGCATGCGGGACCGCAGTTGGTCCAGTTGTGGTGCTGGAGGTGGGTTACGCCAAGGTTCGCTGGTGGACATTTAAGACCTATTTTCTCTTACCAGTGTAAATGATGCGTGAACAATGTGCTGAAAAACCGCGCCAAATTTCGCGTAACACATATTCAAAGAACAGCAAGCTGCGTTAGCGCTGGCCTTACTCCATGCGGTAATTCGGAGCTTCCTTGGTAATCACGACGTCGTGAACGTGACTCTCGCGAAGTCCCGCGGCGGTGATACGAATGAAGCGGCTCTTCTCGGTAAGTTCTCGCAATGTTTGCGCTCCGGCATAACCCATACCGCTCTTCAATCCGCCGACGAGTTGATCCGTCAATCCGCTGAGTGGACCTTTATATGCGACGCGCCCTTCGACACCTTCAGGTACAGACTTTCCGCGTTCCGCGCCCTCTTGCGAATAACGGTCGGCCGATCCCGCTTCCATCGCGCCGGTGGAACCCATCCCGCGATACGACTTGAAAGTGCGGCCTTGAAACAAAATAGTCTCCCCTGGAGCTTCTTCTGTTCCGGCGAAAAGACTGCCAATCATCACGCACGATGCGCCTGCGGCAATCGCTTTGGTGATGTCGCCAGAATATTTGATGCCACCATCCGCGATAATGGGCACGCCAGTGCCTTCGGCCGCTTTCGCCGCTTGCATCACTGCGGTCAGTTGCGGCACGCCGGCGCCGGTGACAACGCGGGTGGTGCAAATGGAGCCGGGGCCGATGCCCACTTTCAGTCCATCGATGCCCAAGGCGATCAGGTCCTTGGCGCCGTCATAGGTGGCAACATTTCCTGCAATCAACTGCATTTCAGGGAGGCGATGGCGAATCGCCTTGATAGCCTCCATGACCCGTTCGGTGTGACCGTGTGCGGTGTCGATTGCTAAGACATCGGCTTTGGACTTGGCCATTTCCACCGCACGCTCCAGGAAATCGCCGGTCGCGCCGACGGCTGCGCCCACATATAGACGGCCATGATCGTCTTTCGACGATCGAGGATATTCCAGTTTTTTCTGGATGTCTTTTACGGTGATCAGACCTTTCAAGTTGAAATCCTGATCGACTACCAACAGCTTCTCGATGCGGTGTTTCTGCAGGATCTTTTCGGCTTCTTCCAAAGTGGTGCCGACCGGCACGGTAACCAAATTATCTTTGGTCATCACCTGACCAACCAACTGGGTATGATTTTTTTCGAAGCGCAAGTCGCGGTTGGTTAGAATTCCGGTCAGGCGCGTTCCGCGTGTCACGGGCAAACCAGAAATCCGGTACTTGTTCATGATTTCCAGTGCTTGGCGTATGGTGATGTCGGGGGAGATGGTGACCGGATCGACGATCATTCCCGATTCCGAGCGCTTTACTCGATCGATTTCTTCGGCTTGCCGGTCGATGGGAATATTTCTGTGAATGATTCCGATACCGCCTTGGCGCGCGATTCCGATAGCCAGGCGGGACTCGGTGACGGTGTCCATGGCAGCGGAAGCGAGCGGGATATTAATGGTGAGCTTTCGCGTAAAGTGCGTGGTGGTATCGACATCGGTCGGCAACACCGAAGACTTACCCGGCAGCAGCAGAACGTCGTCAAACGTAAGCCCTTCGGGAATCGAACCCTCAATCATGAGAACCTCTCGTGGGGAAGTGTGGCGCGGAGCGAAATCCGTCCAGAAACAGCGCAGCCCAGCAGGTGAGCGCTGGGCTGCAAGAAGAGTTCAACAGATTAAAAAATTGCATCACGATTAATCTTCCATTTTACGGACCGCGCGAGGGTGGGTCAAGTTAAGTGGCTGAGGGGCAAGCCGCTCGGAAAGACGAATTGGCTCGCGAATGAGATGTCGAGGTTGTGGCTATGGACCGCAGTTGCGCCGGGTTGCCACAAATGCTGCAATAGCAGAGATGAATAGCGTAAAAAGCTTTCCGATCACTCCTACACTCTATGGCAGCTAATCCGCCGCCCTGCGAAGCTGAGCCATTCGCGCCGCATCCACTCCTGCGC
>JBAVNY010000126.1:0-8663 GCA_049691535.1 Candidatus Acidiferrum sp. | reverse complement strand
GGCATAGGTCGTCCATAGGACCGTGAGCGCCAAATGTTGGGCCAAACTCGATTGGTGGAATCCGCCGGGGCCATCGGCAAACAAATTCCATACTTCTACGGAGAGCGCGTAGATGGCGTACAAATGGATCAAGACGGAAAACAGCGCCACAATCTTAGTTTCGACATATCCCAGGTTTTCGCGTTTCTGAAAACCGAGCCACAACACTACGGCGAGCGAAGCGACCAGAATCATGTAAGCGAGAAAGCGTTCGTTCAGAAATGGACTTGGCGCGCGGGAATTGGTTTCAAATAACGGCACCAGCAATGTGCCGAAAAATACAAATGCAAACAACACCAAGCCTTGCCACCTGAGCAGCGGCGATTCCCCTTCGACGCCAAATGCAAAGAGAGCAGCGGCGTATACGCTCCAGATGCCTATAAGGCATAGGCCCTGAAAATATTCGCCGTGGACATTATCGGTAACTTCGAACGAAATTGCCGCCAAGGCATAGACGTTCGCGGTGATACTCAGCAACGAGATTAGCGGATCTTCCAAGTCCAGGAGCGCTTTGCCAAACTTTTTGCCAGCGTAGGCGGCGACGGCAAGACACGCCACGACGATCATATAGGTCAGGAATCGTTCGTTGAGGAGTAGCGTGCCGCCGCGAGGCGGGACTGCCAGATTCCGGGCGACCGTGGCGGCAAAGAGAGCGTAGCCATATGCGCGCAGCAACTTTTTGTCGCGCTGAAAGCCGGCCCAAAGCAGGGTCGCGGCTTCGATCGCAAAGGCGATGGCGATCCAGTTACCGGAAAGCTTGATGGGTATGGTGGCCGTTGCGAACAGGATGGCGAGTCCGAAGTAGGCGGTGCGCAGTTCGAAAGTTTGCTCCTTGGCATCGCGAGCAACCAGCCATGCCAGACCCAGATGGAGTGCAGCCAACAATAGAGTCAAAAATGTGAGCAAATCGCGGTCGCTGTTCCACAACATGGAAAAGAGCGAGCCAAAATAAAAGAGCGAAGCGCCAAACAGCAGCAGATAATCCTCTTCCAGAACTTTCTGCCAAATTCGCACGCGCGCCGGAGGAATGGCGGAATACACCACAAAGAACAGAGTCGAGAAAAACAGGGTGATGCCCATTTCTAGCGGCCGATAGTAGGTGATGTACCATCCCCAAAAGTACAGTTGGGTGAGAATCAGACTTACGCCTCCCAATCCCTTCCATTCTTTGCGCACGGCCATCCAAAGAAGTCCGGCATCGAGGACAGATAGATAGCTGAAGAGCGCTCCTTCACTGTTCGTGCCATTACTCAGCAAGATCGGCGTGAGGAACCCACCCACCAGGCAGAGCATCGCCAGCCGCAGTGAATCGCGTCGCAAGGAAATGAACGCCAGCAGCGTAGTAACGGCAATCATCGCCATGAACGCCAGTTCCCGAGTGAACAGTGCGTAGTAATGCCAGCCAGCCCAAATTGAGAGATAGAGAGTGGCGGCGCCCAGTCCCGCGATTCCTTCGGAAAAGTAGGTGTAGCCCTTCTTGAGCAGATAATCGCTCCACGGCAGAAGCGCGATGCCAATCAGTATTCCGATGGCGATGCGGCCAGCCGGACCGATCCAGTTGTTGTCGAAAGCCAGCTTGAGAAAAAACGAAACACCGAAGATTAAGAGGAGGATGCCGACGCGGTTTGCGAGGCGGCCGCCGATGCGTGATTCCAGATCGGCGTCGGACGAGGTATGGGCAAAGGTCAGGGGCGGCGGAGTGCTATGCGCGACGGGAACGGAATGGGCTGCGAAAGAAGGGACAGTTGAGGGCGGAACGCGTGGCGCGGGGGACGCGGGAATTGTTGGTGGCTGCGTGGGCTCGTGAGGCTTGCTTACGGGAGGTCCGGAGGCAGGTTCCGGGGACGCTTTCGGCTTGTCGGACGTAAAGGTAGACGTGGGTTGCGGTTGTACCGTGGCCGTAGCGCTGGGAATTTCGGATTTGGTGAGAGATTCGCGGGTGCGAGTCCCGGTTAGCTCCTCGACTTTCTTCTCTAACGCGTATACCCGGCGGGTAAGTTCGGCTACTAACTTCGACAACTCGGGAGGTGCCTCTCCCTTCCTCTTTTCCCGGCGTAGCGCCTGGGATTCGTTCCAGGCCAACAAGGCCAGGACGAACGCAGTGACCGCAATGAGGGGCCAGAGGGCAGGAAACAACGGTCAACCTCCATCTACTCTTACCCAAGACGATAACCGAGCAACCTGTCCGTGAAAAGGGGCGGAACCTGTACCTCACCCGTTGTAGTTACCCGCGGTGGGAGGGAGGCCGAGACCTGTACGATAGGACAGGTTGGGAACAGGGCCAGAGGGCGAAGAAAAGGCACATTTCCTCAGGCCGTTTTGAAGCTTTTTAAAGGCTTAACTATGAATGTACTAAACAGTGTTAAGTGCGGCCATCACAGTACTAGGAAACTCGTTTGCCCTGAACTTTGATGCTTCTGTACCATGGCCATTCCCTGCCCCCTGCTGTTCAATAGGACAGGTCAGATGCTTCCGCCCTTCGGTCAGGGTCAAGCATCTAAGCAGTCAGTCCGGCAAGCCATTTAGGTCGATTCCAGTAGCAAGAGATAGCAAGTTTTTGGGCCCAACCGGTCCACCAGCCATGGACCAGGTCCTCAGGGAGAGGGAGCATTCAGGCGATGAGCAAGAGCAAGAAAGACGTCAACCGTAAGTGGTTGTGGTATTTCCTGGGAGCCATTGCAGCGTTCCAGTTGTACTTTGTTCGGGAGCTGCTGGCTGCCTTTGCGTTGTTCATCCTGGTGTTTGCCGCCTTTGGTTCGGTGATCGCGGCCGTTTACATGTTCCACAAGGTTTGGGAAGCAGGCGTATTGCGGTTGGTCAAGAGCCGTCATCCTTGGCTGATCACCGCGCGTCGCACAGTTTCTTCGATCGAAGATTTTGCTCGGCGGCCGCTGCGGCGTCCCGGTTCGCAGCCTACGAGCGCGTAACGATTTTCTGCTTCAGTTGATGGCAGAGCACGCAGAATCAAGCTGCACGATATCCGTCCCGTGAACCTTGGTTCTGATTAGAAACGAAAGCCAGTTGGGCCAGCCGTCCTGAGAGAGCGGCTGGCCTTCTTCTTTTTGGGAGCGGCCTTCATAACGAACTTCTTGACTGCTGCAATTATCTTCCCCACTTTTTAATTTCCCTTAGCTTTGTTACGCTGTGCCGCTTCCCGGAGGCCTCATGAAAAGACCGCGGCGCATCTCTATGAAATTTGCCACGCTTGCACTATTTCTGTTGCAGTTGGTGCCGAGCGCTCGAGCGCAGCAGCAATCTTCTGCGGCGCCTCCCAAGCGTCTGGCTATTCGCGCTGGTCGCCTGATTGACGGGAAGAGCGACACGCCGATCGCGGACCCAATCATCCTGATTGAGGGTGACAAAATCGTAAGCGTCACGGCAGGCGGATCGGCGCCGGCTGGGGTTGAGCTTATCGATCTGTCGAAAGCTACCGTGCTGCCGGGCTTTGTCGACGCGCACACACACGTGCTGCTGCAAGGCGACATTACGGACACCGATTACGACGAGCAGTTGCTGAAACAATCCATCCCGTATCGCGCAATTCTTGCGGCGCGAAATGCACAGATTGCGCTTTCACACGGCTTCACCGCTCTGCGCGATGTCGAAACGGAAGGTGCGATGTATGCCGACGTCGATGTGAAAACTGCCATCAACAAAGGGGAAATTCCCGGACCGCACATGCAAGTGTCCACGCGGGCCATGGCTCCGACCGGAGCCTACCCCCTGATGGGTTATTCGTGGGAACTGAAAGTTCCGAAAGGCGTGCAGATCGTCGATGGGGTTGAAGATGCGCGCAAAGCCGTTCGGGAACAAATCAGTTTCGGCGCGGATTGGATCAAATATTACTCGGATCACGGATATTTCTACGGACCGGATGGGGTGCTGCATAGTCACGTGAACTTTTCCGACGAAGAAGCAAAAGCCATCGTGGATGAAACGCATCGGCTGGGACACAAAGTTGCAGCGCATGCGATTGGAAGCGACGGCATCGCTGCCGCGCTTAAGGCGGGTGTCGACTCGATCGAACATGGTGACGGTCTGACTGAAGCGGAAATCGACGAGATGGTGCGGCGAAATATTTATTGGGTGCCTACGATTATGGTGGGAGCCTACGTCGCGCCGGGCCGCCAGGGGAATTGGCCCAAGATGGTCGCTACGGAAAAAGCGGCGTTTCAATTGGCGCTGAAGAAGGGCGTGAAAATCGTTTTGGGCACAGACGCAGGCGGATTCGACTGGAAGGAACTAAATGAAGTAAAGGAGTTCGAATACTACGTCGAGTACGGCATGACACCGATGCAAGCCATACACACAGGCACTACTACGGCTGCGGAACTGCTGGGCTGGTCGGACAAAATGGGGACGATAGAAGCGGGCAAGTGGGCTGACCTGGTTGCTGTGCAAGGCGATCCATTAAAGGACATCACCGAACTGGAAAAAATAAAATTCGTCCTAAAATCTGGAGTGATCTTCCGAAACGATTTTCGCTGATGGTTGCGATGGAAATTAGTAAAATGCGGCGCCTCCGTCTACGTTGATTGATTGGCCTACCATGGCGCTGGACATTTCGGAGCACATGAAAAGTGCGGCCTGGGCGATCTCCATTGCCGTCTGGCCACGTCCTTGCAGCAATGTATTCAGAAACCCCTTAAGTTGTTCTTCGGGGCTGACACCCAATCTTTCGGCAAGCTCGTTTCCCAAATGCTTGGACATGATAGTTTCCGTGACCGGGCCGGGGCAAATTGCATTCACACGAACGCCTTGGCGAGCGGCTTCAGCGGCCATAACGCGTGTCAGACCCAGCAATCCGGCTTTCGCGGCGGCATAGGCAGAGCCCAGGCCAAAGGCGGATTTAGCCGACAAGCTGGAAATATTCAGAATTACGCCAGACTGGCGCGCATACATTTCCGGCAGCACCAGCTTGCAGAGGATAAACGCAGCGCGAAGATGCACGGCGACGACCTTGTCGAAATCGGCGAGCGGATACTCTTCCACCGGGGCGACCGGGCCATAGTTGCCGGCGTTGTTGACCAGAATATCGACGCGGCCAAAGGCGGCACGCGCGGCTTGCACGATGCGCTGGCAATCACCTTCACGCATTAGATTCGCGGTGACGAATTCGGCCTTGCCGCCCGCCGCAGTGATCGATTCCGCGGTCAATTGCAATTCGGTCTCACTGCGCGCGGTCAGAAAAACGCTGGCACCCTGCTGCGCAAACAATTTTGCCATGGCGGCGCCGATGCCGCGTCCACTGCCGGTGATGAGTGCGACTTTATCTTTGAGGAGGAGCATAGCCTCCACACAATACCAGCAGGAAGGCGCGGGCTCCAACCCATGGAATTCGAAGACCCGGAAAATTCAGGACCGGCGACCGGGTCGATCTCACGAACACGGAGCGCCCCGGGTTGTGGCCCGACGAACGCGAGAAATTGTGGCATAAAACGAAAATCCGGGACCGGCCGTCTCCTCGACCTATCCCGGAGATCAATTTGTAGAATCACTGCGTTGTCGCCAATCGTCGCTTATTGGCTGAGCGTTCTTCTTTCTTAAGTCTTCAGGCCCTTCAGCAAATGCTTCACCGCTTCGTCCGCCTGATAAGGGGAAATTTGCGGCTTGTTCAACTCTCTCTGGCTGATGGCGCGGTACGCCAATTTCTTCGGTTCGCGCAAAGAGATGTCCAACACAAAGGTTCCTTGATGCCAGCGCACATTCTGGTAGGCGACTTCTGGAGGTCCCCAGCCCCAACCGGACCAGCAGCCATACGGTCCGCACATCACGCCGGGATATCCACCGGGATAGACGGTTTGGACGGTGGCGCGTTGGGTCTTGACCGCGACGTGATAGTCGACCAGGAAGTCCGCGGTAGCCGGGTCCGCCACTTTGGTCAATCCTTTCGACGCCAGTCCCCTTTCAATCGCGGCCTGCAATTTTTGCCGATTTTCTTCGGTGTTCCAGTCGCGATTGCTTTCCAGCCGCTGTGACGGCTGCTGGGTAATCACGTCCCGGGAAGTTACCGGCCTTCCGTCCGCATCCCTCTTGGCAGCTGGAGCTACCGGAGGTGGGCCAATGGGGCGCCACGCCCAGGTCATACCTTTTGCTACTTTGATCTGCGGGTCGCGAATGACTTCGACATTGTCATCGCAGCCCACCAAGGCCAGTCCCCCCACCAACACGGCCGACATCAGCACTGCGGTTCCCATTCTTCCCATCAAATTCACGAGACGTACCTCCACGCTCTATGAAACACAACTGGTACAAAAAAGTTGGCTGGCAGGCTGCAGGTACTGACTATTTCTTCCCGGTCGACTCTGCCCAGTCTGCCGGCGGGAATACGATCGGCCAGAAATTGCCAGCCGGCCGGTCGAATTCAAAGGCGACGTTGTAGAACTCGATGCCCGCATCCTCGGTGCGCACTACGCGGCAGCTCATTTCCTGGCCGCTTTTTGGATTGTTAAGTAAAAATGACTGGCCCACATGCAAGTGCATTTTAAGTTGGATTAGTCCGCCATGGGCATTTACGACCTGGGTTTGTGTTTCCTCGCGCACCTCGCGCCGCTCCTCGTTTTCGGCAACGACCAGCACCGTCATGCGCAGCAAGACGCGCTCACTTCTCCGTCGATTTTCTGGCTTATCCATAGGGGGGACTCCCTTGTGGCGGTATTGTACTTAAATACGGCGTGATGGAGGGAAGGTAGTGCGGCTGGGTGGAGGGAAACCTTCACCCCTGAAGGGGTGAGCTACAGGCACCTCCAACTTTCAGGATTCAGACACTTTATCCGCGAATGCGCGGTCATTGCGCTTTTGATATGATAGACTTTTGTAAATCCAGCACCTTAGGATTGTGATGGCTACTCAAACTGAGGCAAAAATCTTACTTCGTGTGCGTCCGCGGGGCTTTTGTGCCGGCGTGGTGCGCGCCGTAGACATCGTCGAACTGGCGCTGGAAGCGTATGGCGCTCCGGTCTACGTGCATCATGAGATCGTTCACAACACCTACGTCGTGGAGCAGCTTCGGCGTCGCGGCGCGATTTTTGTGGAGACCATCGAAGAAGTTCCCCACGGCGCAGTATTGGTTTTCAGCGCACATGGCGTGCCTCCTACGGTGCGTCAGGAAGCTAAAGATCGCGCATTGCGAGTGATTGATGCCACGTGCCCGCTGGTTACCAAGGTGCATTTGGAAGCGCTGAAATTTGCTCGCGAGAAGCGCACCATCATTCTAATTGGCCACAAGGATCATCAGGAAATTGTCGGCACTTCCGGTGAAGCGCCGGATCGAACGTTGGTGGTCGATTCCATAGCAGCGGTTGACGCCCTGGAAGTCGAAGATCCTGAGAAGCTCGCGTTTTTGACGCAGACCACACTGAGTTTGTACGACACCCAGGAAATCGTGGCGCGGTTGCGGCAGAAATTTCCCAAAATTATTGGGCCAGCCAGCGATGATATTTGCTACGCCACGCAAAATCGCCAGGAAGCAGTGGAGCAAGTGGCGAAGGATGTGGATCTGATTCTGGTGGTGGGCTCACAGAACAGCTCGAACTCGAACCGACTGGTGGAACTGGCGCAGCGTTTGAGCGTCAAGAGCAAACTGATCGATTCCGCGGAAGATATCGATGCTTCGTGGCTGGAAGGTGTGCGCCGCGTCGGGCTCACTGCTGGCGCATCGGCTCCGGAAGTTTTGGTCGAACAGGTGAGCGAGCGACTGGCGCAGTTTGGTTTTACCGACCAGCGCGATTTGGATTTGATCCGCGAAGATGTGCGCTTCACGCTTCCCGCGGAACTGGCAACAATCGCCGCAGCTCCGCGGCGTTAGATTTTTGGGCATTATGCGGGAGGGCACGACTTGGCAGTTCGCGGGTCGAGCCGCAAGTGGCCTCTTTAGCAAACGAAGGGCTTCCGATTAGTGAGTGGTGGTTTCACGTTGTGCCGGGCAGGGGAACTTCCGGCGCGTCTTGCCGGTGCCCGGCTTTAGCGGATTCATACAAGGAGCGTACTTTGGCGGTCAAAATCGTCCGTCAACCACACAAGATTGCCTTGATTGGTGCACCCTCCAGCGCCGCCGCTTTCGGTCCCGGCAGCGAGAAAGCCCCCGCCGCACTACGCGCTGCAGGGCTCGTCGAAAAACTTCAGTCAGTAGGCTACGAGGTTACGGATCTTGGTGACTGTGCTCCGCGGATGTTCGCCGATGACGAAGAACATAAGCGGGCACGAAATCTTCCCGAGATTGTTGCCGGGCTAAATGATCTGAAGCCACGGGCAGAACAAGCCATCAAATCTGGAGCACTGGTTGTGGTGCTCGGTGGGGACTGCGCGCAAGTCATCGGATTAATTACCGGGGCGCGTCGCTACTACAAACATATCAATCTGCTGTGGTTCGACCGCGACGCCGATCTTAATACTCCATCGAGTACGCCTTCTGGCCGAATTGATGGCATGGTGCTTGCGGGTATTATTGGCCGCGGCTCGCCGGAGTTGGTGCGTTTCTGGGGCGAGCCTCCGCTGGTTCGTGAACCGGACACGGTTATTTTTGGCCTGGAGCGCGTAGACCAGCCCGAGCAGGATTTTCTGACGCGAACTCCGATGCGCCACGTGTATGCCGCCGATATTCAATTGAATGGCGCCAGCAAGTC
>JBAVNY010000125.1:0-2979 GCA_049691535.1 Candidatus Acidiferrum sp. | reverse complement strand
CTTGATGCCAGCTGCAATGGGGCAAGCCAAGGTCGAGAGCAAACGCGGCGCGATGAAAATCGAAGCTGAATTCTCCGGTCTCGGCCGGCCCGGAAGTTTTGGCTCCGAATATCTGACTTACGTTTTGTGGGCAATTTCTCCCGAAGGCCGCCCGATAAATATCGGCGAGGTATTAGTCGGCAATAACCAGCGCAGCAAGATGGAAGTGAGCACCGATCTTCAGGCGTTCGCTCTGATCGTGACAGCAGAACCTTATTACGCGGTCAGGCGCCCGAGCAACGTGGTGGTCCTCGAAAATTCCATCCGCTCTGATACTGCTGGCTCGACCGAGTCGGTTGATGCCAAGTACGAGTTGATCGATCGGGGAGGCTACATTCCCACCGGTTATAAGTTTGACCCGGTGGTCTTGAATGCCAAATTGCCAATGGAATTTTATGAAGCGCGGAATGCCATTCGGATCGCGCAATATGCCGGCGCCGAAAAATATGCCACCACCAGTTACGAAAAAGCTGTTCACCAGATGAGCGCAGTGGATGCAATGGCGATCAGCAAGCACGAAGACAAGAAAACACTGATTTCCATGTCACGCGAAGTCGTTCAGACCTCCGAAGACGCACGGGAAATCGCAGTAAAACATATCGACGAAGAACGCGCCGAAGCGGAACGTGCGGCTGGAGCTGGCCGTGAAGCCGACGCCAACACTCGCGCCGCCGACGAATCTCAACGGCGGCTAGTCGCCGAGGTTCAGACCGCCGATGCCGTTCGTGAGCGCAACGAAGCCGACCGCAACAACCTTGACGCCCAAGTTGCGGCGCATCAAGCCACCAACGCCCAAGCCGATGCGGAACAAGCCCGGAACGCCGCCGACCGAAATAACTTGGATGCCCAAGCTGCTGCTCAACGCGCCGCCGGTGCCCAAGCCGACGCAGAAAAATCTCGCAATGACGCCCAAATGGGGCAAATGGCAGCCGAAGCCGATTCCGACCGCAATCGCGCCGCCGCTGCCTCTTCCGACGCGCAGCTTCGGCAAGCTGTCAATGATCGCGAAGAACTCCGTGCTCGTCTTCTCGCTCAATTCAACTTGATTCTTGAAACTCGTGACACCGCGCGCGGCCTGGTCGTTAACATGTCCGACGTCCTGTTCGACTCTGGCAAGTTCACGCTTCGTCCGCTGGCACGCGAGAAGCTCGCCAAAATATCGGGCATCGTCCTCGCTTATCCAAGCCTCAGGCTCGCTGTCGAAGGCAATACCGATAGCGTTGGCACGGAAGCCTACAATCAGCAGCTGTCCGAGCAACGGGCCGAAGGTGTCCGAAGCTATTTGACCCACGAGGGGATTCCCGAATCGTCTACGACTGCTGAAGGATTCGGTAAGTCTCGACCCATCGCATCAAACGACACCGCCGAAGGCCGCCAGCAAAACCGTCGTGTTGAATTGGTGGTCTCTGGAGAGGTGATAGGCGACAAACTCATTTCGCTGAGCGTACCGTCCCAGCCTGTCACGGTCGCAACGTCTCCGCAGTAACACTCACCTGACCAAAAGGCCGGTTCTTTCCCGGGGCCGGCCTCTTACCTCAAGTGCTGGACTAAATCGCAGACGGTCCCGTTCTTGGTTTTGTGCAAGATTGAAAGGATGGAAAGAGATGAATGTAAAGATTACTCCGCTTCATGATCGAGTTATTGTGCGCAGGCTTCCAGAGGAAGAAACCGCGAAGGGCGGAATTATTATCCCGGATTCGGCGAAGGAAAAGCCCCACGAGGGCGAAGTTGTATCGGTCGGCGCAGGAAAAATAGAAAAGGGCCATCGCGTTCCGCTCGACGTCAAGGCGGGCGACCGCATCTTGTTCGGCAAGTATACGGGCAACGATATCAAGATCGACGGAGAGGAATACTTGATCCTTCGCGAAGAGGACATTCTCGCCAAGGTAAACGCCATCGCAAAAGCCGCCGGTAAGAAATAGGAGCAGCGTTAAGAAGTAAGAATCACCCAGAATTCTGCAAGGAAGAAGTAGCAGTACGCGCCCGACAGTGTTTGACGGCGCAGAGTGTTCGAGCACCCAGGAGGGTGAAAGACTATGGCAAAACAAATTGTAACTGGATCCAATTCGCGACAAGCAATCTTGCGTGGCGTAAATATTTTGGCGGACGCGGTAAAGATCACGCTGGGCCCCAAAGGGCGCAACGCCGTCATTGAGAAAAAGTTCGGTTCGCCGATCATTACAAAAGATGGCGTAACCGTGGCAAAAGAGATCGATTTGCCGGACGGACTCGAGAATATGGGCGCACAGATGGTGCGCGAAGTGGCCTCGAAGACGTCCGACGTGGCTGGCGACGGAACGACCACCGCTACCGTGCTCGCTCAAGCGATCTTCCGCGAAGGTGTGCGCACTGTGGCTGCGGGCGCGAGCCCCATGGCCCTCAAACGCGGCATCGACAAAGCCGTGGAAGTTGCCGTGGCAGAAATTAAGCGACTTTCTCGCGAAGTGAAGGGCGACATGATTGCGCAAGTTGGCACGATCAGCGCCAATACCGATAAGCAAGTTGGCAACATCATCGCCGACGCCATGAAAAAAGTGGGCAAAGACGGCGTAATTACCGTGGAAGAATCCAAAACCATGGAGACCACTCTCGAAATCGTCGAGGGCATGCAATTCGATCGCGGCTATCTGTCGCCATATTTCGTAACCGACCCCGAACGCATGGAATGCGTATTGGAAGATGTGCGCATCCTGATTCACGAGAAAAAAATAAGTTCGATGAAGGACCTTCTCCCGCTTCTCGAACAAACCGCCAAAGAAGGAAAACCGCTATTGATTCTGGCGGAAGATGTCGAAGGCGAAGCGTTGGCCACCCTGGTTGTGAACAAGCTGCGCGGCACGTTGCATTGCGCAGCCGTTAAGGCTCCCGGCTTTGGCGATCGTCGTAAGGCAATGCTCGAAGACATCGCCGTTCTCACCGGCGGAAAAGCGATCACCGAAG
>JBAVNY010000124.1:0-1863 GCA_049691535.1 Candidatus Acidiferrum sp. | reverse complement strand
CGGAATGTGCGTCACATCCAGATAAACCGCGGCCTGCCCGTTGATGCCCAGCTTTTCCTGATAGACGATGCGATGTATCGCGCGCGTGGCGATGTCGCGCGGCACCAGGTTGCCGTACTTCGGATACCACTCTTCTAGAAAATAAAAGCGCTCCGCTTCAGGAATAGTTTTCGCCGCGCGCTGGTCTTGCGGATTGCGCGGCACCCACACACGGCCGCCTTCCCCGCGCGCCGATTCGCTCATCAAGCGCAGCTTGTCTTCGCCGGGAATGGCCGTCGGGTGCACCTGGATGAATTCGCCGTTCGCGTAATCGACGCCCTGTTGCAGCAACGCAGACTGCGCTGAACCGGTGCAGACGACGGAGTTCGTCGAGCGACCAAAAATAGCGCCGATGCCACCGGTGCAAAAAATCACCGCGTCGGCTGGAAACGTCTTCACTTCCATGGAGCGCAAATCCATCGCGCAAATGCCGCGCCCGATTCCCGCGTCGTCGATTATTGCGGAGAGAAGCGTCCAGCCTTCTCGCTTGGTCACGCGGCCTTCCGACTCATGACGGCGAACCTGTTCGTCGAGCGCATAAAGAAGTTGTTGCCCGGTGGTAGCCCCGGCGAACGCTGTGCGGTGATACACCGTGCCGCCGAAACGCCGGTAATCGAGCAATCCTTCTGGCGTGCGATTGAACGTAACGCCCATGCGGTCGAGTAAATCGATGATCCCGGGCGCCGCTTCGCACATACGCTTCACCAACGGCTGATTCGCGAGAAAGTCACCGCCGTAGATGGTGTCGTCAAAGTGCTTCTGAGTTGTGTCGCCTTCGCCCTTTTGGTTCTTCGCCGCGTTTATACCGCCCTGCGCGCACACGGAATGCGAACGTTTCACGGGAACGACCGAGAAAAGCTCCACCGGCACACCCGCCTCGGCCACACGAATAGTGGCCATCAGTCCGGCGAGACCTCCGCCCACGATAATAATCTTCGGTTGTCTCATCTTGAGGTGACGTAAGAAGCGAATGGGTGCCAATTCAGCCGAAAACTGAGAATGATCAGCACGCCGACGACGCTAAAGGTGACTCCAACCAACACGCCGAGTTGTCCGGCAGCGCGTTGTGCGCGCACCGTTGCAGCAAGACCCCACTTGCAGAGGAAATTCCAGATGCCGACGCCAAGGTGAAACGAAGAGGCCAGGATGCCAATAAGAAAAAACGCCAGATACCATGGACTGCGTAAATCGCGAGCCACCGTCGCATAAGTTGACGTCCCGTGCGTTAACCAACGCTCGGTATACAAATGCCAACCGATGTAAGCGAAAGCGATCAGGCCGGTGTAGCGCTGCAGCGTGAACAACCAATTTTTAACCCACGGATATTCCGAAACGTTCGATTGCCCGCGCAGCCAGATGTAAACGCCATAGCCGCCGTGATACAGGATCGGCAAAAAGATGAAAGCCCATTCCACGAAAATGCGAAATGGAATGGTCTGCAATGTTTGGGAAGTTTCATCGTACTGGCGCGCGCCGACCAGTGCGGCGCTGTTGGACCAGAAATGTTCGGCCAAAAATGCGCCAACAGGAATGATGCCAGTCAAAGAATGAAGCTTGCGGAGGAAGTAACTCGAGTCAGGCCGGGTTGCCGTAGCGGACATGCCCTCTCCGCCGCGTCCTTGCCTGCTCGGCGCTCAGAATCGCGGCAAATTCAGTATAGGGAGTTGAGATCAGCGATGCAAGTTGGAGGCATTTGTTTGAACGGAACATGGATTGCGAAGCGATCCGCATTTAACGACGTGGTGTTTATTTGCCTCGTATCAGTAACGAGGTGTTACGCGGTTTTTACAAACTCAACCCGGATGAGGATGTTATCCTTTGAAA
>JBAVNY010000123.1:0-4910 GCA_049691535.1 Candidatus Acidiferrum sp. | reverse complement strand
CAACACCAGGGTCTGGTTTACGTCGATAAATTTACCTTCAGCATCGCAGCGGCAAATTCCGTAAGAAGGATTGTCCGCAAGAGCTCGATACAGCGATCGCGAATGTCGCAATGCACTTTCCGCCTCTTCTAACTCAGTGCGAAGCTTTTGCGCGTTTAGCGCGCGACGAACCGCCATCGGCAAGTGAGCGATGTGCGCCTGCTCGATGTACTCAAACGCATCCGGAGAGTTGAGACCAGCAAGCGATTCGGCACCATTGGGAGAAGTCAAAAAGACGACTGGAATTCGCAGCAGAGATTCGGGAAAGGCTTGAGATGCGTTGCAGCCTGCAGATTGATATTCGATGACCACCACGTCGTAAGCGTGATCGCGAAGTTGCTTCGAACATTCCTCTATGTTCAATACAACGTCAGATGTGACCGTGAATTGCGCTTTTTCCAGTTCCTGCAAGCAGCAAGCGATTGAGTCTGCATCTCGCTGAACGAATAGGACGCGTAGCGGTCGTCGTCTGTGGGAGGGTACGCCCTCGGCTCCCCGTTCTGAGTGCACTTCCCCACTATCGGAGCGAGTTTTCCCTTGAGTCCATTGCGAAATAAAAGCCATATTTGGTCCCGGTGAAGAAGTCCCCGACCACAAGAGAGAAACACCGGGGACACCTACTCTTTCAAGATCATCATAGAGTGGTAAAGGGCCAGAATCTGTCCTCTTCGGAACACCAGACAGGTTGGCAAGAACAGGATTTAGAAGCAGACGAAGCGCTGCGATCCGTATCGGCTTTGCATTCGGAATCAGTAATAAACTAGACGGGATGGCCGAAAGCGTCCATTCCCACTCCGTCGCCCCCGCTAAGCAAACTTGCCGTTGGCAATCAGGGAGATTGTTTCTACCCTTCAGTCTTCTCTCGAATTCGCTCTGTTATTTCCACCGACGCGCGCTCATTCTGGTGTGGAATATTCTCACCCTCGCAACCAATAATTGCGATTGGATCGCCGATTTTCACTGCCGTGCCCGGCTCAAAAAACGTTTTTCTCAAAATCCCTTTGCCGTTGGCTTTGAGTATCATGATCGCCCAATAATTCTGAACTTCTGCGATTGGTGTGCCGACATCTACGGCACTGCCTTCGTGAGCCAGATATTTTCTTATCTCAACTTCATTCAAGTGGTGCGCAACTTCTTTGGGAAGTTCTGGAATCGGAAAGTAATACCAAAATGACATTGATTTACACCTTTGGATTATCGTTCGGCAGCGAGTATGGCAGAACCAGTAATTAAAATGTGTCTCAATGGGGACAGATTTCGGCCGCGATCTCTCCTACTCTCCCAGACAGATAATTTTTCTATGTCCGATATCCGATAAACGAATGGCTTAGCCGATGGCTAAGGATTCAATCGACTCTGAGGAGGCAACAAATGAAATCAGCTACTCGCAATGAAGTTGAAGGCACGGTCCACGAAGTGAAAGGCAAGATCCGGCAGAGGGCTGGCCAACTGACAAACGATCGGATGTTAGAAGCCAAAGGCGCCGCCGAGAAGATCGCCGGAAAAGCGCAAAAGAAAATCGGTCAGCTGCAAAAAGCCACCAAAAAGGTATAAAGAGCGCTCGCTTCTTGCTCCACTACGGCGCAGCGGTTCTTACATTTGAGTTAAGGAATTGGATAATATCTGGAGGCAGTTCATGAATCTTTCAGACTTGAGTACAACACAAGTTGCCATTGCGGTCGTAGCAGTATTGCTGGTCTTAGTCGCGGGTACGGGAGCCTGGTTTGTTCTGCGCAAACGCCGCACCGAGAGGCTACGCACCCAGTTTGGCAGCGTGGAATATGCGCGCACCGTGAAAGAGGGCGGGAGCCGCCGGGTAGCGGAAGCAGCGCTGGACCAGCGGGCAGAGCGGGTCGAAAAGCTTCACATACGGCCTCTGGCCGTCGCCGACCGCACGAGATTCGTCGAATCGTGGGCCAAAGTCCAGGCCCACTTCGTTGACAGCCCGGGCGGTGCCGTAACGGAAGCGGACCAACTTCTTGGCGACGTGATGTCCACGCGCGGTTACCCGATGAGCGACTTCGAACAACGTGCGGCAGATATTTCTGTGGATCACCCACATGTTCTGGACAATTACCGCGCAGGCCACGAAAGTGCGCTGCGCCAAACGCAGGGAAAAGCCAGCACCGAAGACCTGCGGAAAGCCATGATTCACTACCGGACTCTCTTTGAGGAACTGGTCAGCGAGCCAGATGCGGTGCGTCCATAGGAATATATGACAATCACGACGACCGAGTTGGAACTGACCGCTGCTCGCACTTCGAGTTTGACTGCCGGCACCACCATGAAAGCGCTGGTGTATCACGGTCCCGGAAAGATTGCCTGGCAGGATAAGCTACGCCCCGGTATCCAGGATCCACGCGACGCCATCGTGCGGATTACCACGTCAACGATCTGCGGGACCGATCTTCATATTCTGAAGGGGGATCTCCCCGTGGTGACGGATGGACGCATTCTGGGCCATGAAGGGATTGGCATCATTGAGCAGGTCGGGCCAGGCGTCTCGGAGTTTCACGTCGGAGACAAAGTCATCATCTCCTGCGTCACCGCTTGCCTGAGCTGTGACTTCTGCAAGCGAAACATGTATTCCCACTGCCGGCACGGCGGTTGGATCCTGGGTTACACCATCGACGGTACGCAGGCCGAGTACGTGCGCATCCCGCAAGCGGATGGGAGTCTGTATAAATTTCCCGCCAACGGCGATGAAGACGCGATGGTGATGCTCAGCGACATCTTGCCGACGGGATTTGAATGCGGCGTGCTGAACGGCCAGGTGAAACCCGGAGACACGGTTGCGATCGTGGGCGCGGGACCCATTGGGCTCGCCGTACTTCTGACCGCACAATTCTATTCACCGGCGGCGATCATCATGATTGATCTGGACGACAAGCGCCTGGCCATCGCAAAGCAATTTGGCGCGACCACGCTGGTCAACAGCGCGGATGGACACGCTGCCGCTCGTGTAATGGAACTGACCAAGGGCGATGGCGTCGACGTGGCCATCGAAGCGGTTGGGCTCCCCGCCACAATCGCTATCTGCCAAGCCATCATCGGCGCGGGCGGACACATCGCCAACGTCGGTGTGCACGGCAAACCGGTGGAATTGCACATGGAGAAGCTGTGGGACCGCAACATCGCAATCACCACACGGTTGGTGGACACCAGCACGACGCCGATGCTGCTGAAGGTCGTGGAATCAGGGAAGCTCCAGCCGCAAAAGCTGATCACCCACCGCTTCGCGATGACCGACATTCTGAAGGCATACAACGTGTTCGGAAACGCGGCCAAAGAGGGCGCACTCAAAGTGGTGCTGAAGAATAATGGTACGAAGGCGAGCGAGTAGGCCGCTTCTGTCGCGGCCTAGCTGAACGCGGTACCGGCTGACGTTTTCGATCGCGTCTCCACTCACACGACTGTTCCGAAGATCCACCCGATGCCTGCGGTCACCGCCATCGCCAGTGCACCCCAGAAAGTCACACGGAGCGCACCAATCGTTACGCCTGCCCCACCCGCGCGTGCAGCGAGTCCACCCAGCAGAGCGAGGAATACCAGTGAAGTTCCCGACACAAGTGGGATTAATCGCGCCGCCGGCTTGCTCAATGAACTTGGTTAGGCGTCCGGTCGCTCGTAAGATCTGCCTTCGAATTCTCGCCGGAATCGTAAAGGGGTGTCGGGACTTCTGTTAGGATTGCCAGTAGTTTGTGCGGGACTGCGCTTCTTGAAATAGCGACCTCGCACAAAGAGAGTTTCTACCATAGGAAATGTCTCATCGGAGGTCCTTGTCGTGTTTAAATCCGCTTGCTTCGTCCTCCTTCTCGCTCTGACTATTTGCGTCTTGCCGTCAAATGCACAGAGTGGAGGCTCCACCATTGAATCTTATTTCACAGGCAAAGAAGTCATCCTGAAGATCGACATGCCTGGCACCCAAAAGGGCGTCGATCTGCGTTTCAATAAGACGTCGCCCATGGACTGGAAGGAGTACTCCGGTCGTATCAAGCAGGCCGGCACGGCCATCCGCACAGGCGACACCGCCAGGGTCACTGCGGTCGTGGTCAAGAAGGATTTGATTGAGTTTCAACTCGACGGCGGCGGCTTTGGTACCTTCGGCGATGACACCACCACCAAGGTCGACGCCAAGACCATCGAAAAGAGTGACTACGAGAAAGATCTCGAAAAACAGATTTCCGAGACCACCGATGAAGACCGCAAAATCCAACTCTAGCGCGATCTCGATCGCGAGCGCGCCCGTCGAGAGAAATAACAAGCTGCCAATCAGCGTGCCGCTCAAGTCGCCAGTCAGATGAAGGCTCAGCAAGTGGCCGACAAGCGTGCGCAAGGTGGTTCACGTTTCAATCTGCGCTGGTCCGGCTCCATTCCTGCCGATCAACTCACCCCGGAGGCCGTTATGAAGCTGCTCGCGGACTATGTCCAATTCTCTGCCGCCACGGTGCCCTCAGCGGTGTCCCCAACGCAAATCAACACTGCGCCGGCCGCCACTTCCAACAGTGCGTCTGCGGGCTCCCCTACCGCGCAACTTAAACGCGGCATGAAGATGGAAGAAGTCACAACTTTGCTCGGTCCGGGAAAGCAACTCTCTGAATCCGTAGGCGACGCCGGTTTGAAAACCCAAGTCTTTGAATACCTCACCGACGACCGTCGTGCCGAAGTGACCTACGTTGATGGCCTGGTCGTCCATTTCTCAGTCAGCTCAATATAGGAATACTGCTCACCAGCCTGCAATTCCGATGCAGGTCTGCCAGATATGTCCAAGCTTTGCTTTGCGCCCGCGTAGGGACCGGGCTTCAGCCCGGCGCCCAAAATCGTTTTCCTCGTCTTTACTATTAATTCCCGCCACAATCGCAGTCTCAGCG
>JBAVNY010000122.1:0-4438 GCA_049691535.1 Candidatus Acidiferrum sp. | reverse complement strand
CCGAGAACGACGTCGGCAGAATTGTTGCTGCGATCAGGAACTTTCAGGCTGACGATGGTGGCGCCGTAATTGGTAAGGGCTACTTGTATGCCCGCGGCATTGGTGAGCAGGTACAGATCGGCGGTTTGGCCGGACGTGAGCAGGCCGAAGGGGCGCACCTGAAGGGAAGGTTGGGGAGGCACGTTGGCGGAGGATGGTGTGCTCATAAGCGCGGCGAAAAGAAAAGATAACACGAAGGCGCGTGGGCTGCGATTGGGAGGACGACGCATTTGTGGACGGTTCGGTGGAGAGCTGGCCGGAAGGTCAGGGCGGGTGGGGAAACGAGCGGGAAGACGGTGATCGTGTTTTTGTTACACCTCTGGTAGAGTGATGCGCAAATAACACTTCCACGGTACAAACGGAGGTTCTATGGCGGAATGGGAACTACGACCATTGTCGTTGGGCGAAATTCTGGACCGAACATTTTCGTTGTACCGGCAAAACTTCCTGCTGTTTCTGGGAATCGCGGCGATTCCGCATTTGTTCACATTGGGATTGAACCTGGCACAACTGATGTTTATCAAGACGCCGGTGGTGGTCCGGCCGCACGCGCAACAACTGCAGGGGGGTGGGCTGGGCGGCGGGTTGCTGGCGTTTGGAATCATTGGAGGAATTGTTGGATTGATTGTGTATGTGATGGCGTATTTATTCGCACAGGGCGGAACGATTTACGCGGTGTCGGACATTTATCTGGGAAGACCGACGACCGTGGGTGCGTCGCTGAAGAAAATGTGGGGGCAACTGGGAAACTTGTTTGGCGTTTCATTCTTGAATGGAATGGTGGTGCTGGTCGGGATGATCTTTCTGATTGTTCCGGGGATTTATTTGATGTGCCGGTTGCTGACGTGCGTGCCGGCGGCGTTGCTGGAAGACTTGGGAGCGCGGGATTCGCTGGAACGCAGCTTTGCGTTGACGAAGGATAATGCGGGGCGCGCATTTGTAATTTATCTGCTGTATATTTCGATGTTGTACGGAATCATGATGCTGTTCACGATTCCGTCGGCGGTATTGATGGCGGTGATGGTGACGAAAGACCCGAGCATGGTATGGGTGATGACGGCTCTGATGCAGGTAGGAAGTTTTGTGGCGCAAACGGTGGTGGGACCATTTTTGCTGATCGCGACGGCGGTGTTTTATTACGATTTGCGGGTGCGCAAAGAAGCGTTTGATCTGCAGGTGATGATGAATCCGGAGGGAGTGGCGGCGCCGGCGCGGTCGATTGTTCCTTCGATGCTGTCGTGAGGCGGTGCGAGAGCGTGTTCGAAAGAGTGAATGATCGTTGATGGAGTGGGTGATTGGAGAACGGCAAGGGTGCCGATGAAGCGAGCCTGGGCTTTCTTTTTTGCGGTGATTGCTGCGGCTGTTTTTTTGGTTGGGAATGCGCGGGCGCAGGCGCGGGCGGAAAAGCCGGGCGGCGGCGCAGCGGAGAATTCTGCGAGTGGGACGTACGATGTAGATGGGTTTATCGCTGAGCAGCAGCGATTGTCGGAAATACTTTCCAAAAAGCCTTCGAGTGAAGAAATGGGGCGTTTGCGAGATGCGCTGCCGGCCTATTGGACTGTGCGGACGCCTGACGGAAGCTACACGATTTCCAGCGAATATCTGAAGGTGCAATTGTTGAGCGGGAACAGCGACGATGCGAAATTGTGGGTGGACCACATGATTGGGGAGGCGCGAGGTTATTCGGAGGCGTTGCTGCGGGCGAAGAAGACGACGGGGGATGCGCATCGGGAGTTGGACAAGATTCTGGGGGGATCGGAATTTGCGGCGGTACATCCGCCGAGCGCGTGGGATACGTTCCGGCAGCGATTGTCGGCGTGGATGCTGAGGATGCTGGGAAAACTGTTTGGAGGGATGGCGCGCTATCCGATTGGCGGAGAGATTTTGTTCTGGCTGATCGTGGTGGCTGGAGTGGGATTTATTGCGCTGTGGGTATTTCGTTTTCTGGCGAGCCGGGAACGAATGGAGGCGATGCCGGGAAGCGAGATCGTGAACGCGTCGCGAACGTGGCAGGAGTGGATACGGATGGCGCGTGAGGCGGCGGGTCGAAACGATTTCCGGAAAGCGGTGCACGCAGCGTATTGGGCGGGAATAGCGCGGCTGGAGGATGCCGGTGTGGTGCCAAAGGATCGGACGAAGACGCCGCGAGAATATTTGCGGTTGGTGACGTCGGCGCCGGGCGAGCTGATGGCGGCGCGGCCGATGTATCGCGAACCGCTTACGGAGTTGACGAAGCGGTTGGAACGAGTCTGGTACGCGAATCGAGGAGCGGGGCCGGAAGATTATCAACAGACGCTGCGGCAGTTGGAGGCGATGGGATGCCAACTGGAATAGCGGCGTCGGATCGCCAGCTGCTGATTGTTGGGGCAAGCATTCTGGTGTTGATGCTGGTGGGGATCGCGGTGCTGACGCCGCCGAACGATCAATTTAATTCGCCGATCCCGTCGACGTATTCCGCGCAGTCTGGCGGGGCAAAAGCGGCGTACCAACTTTTGAAAACTTTGAAGTACCCGGTGCGACGATGGGAAAGTCCGCCGACGGAATTGGATGCCGATCCAGAGACGACGCTGTTGATTTTGGCGGAGCCGATGCAAGCGCCGAGCAAAGGAGAGCGGCAGGCGCTGGAAAATTTTGTGCAGGATGGCGGACACGTTTTATTTACCGGGGCGAACATTAAGGATTATTTCGCGGACGCGGAGCTTTCGGCGGAGCGTACCGATCCGAAATTTGAAGGGTTCGGGGCGATGGTGCCGAACCGGCTGGCCCGAAATGCAAAAACGGTGGTGATGCAGCCGCGGGCCTATTGGGGAAAACTGACGCCGGAGCAGCTTTCGTTATATGGAGCGCCGGAAGCTTCGGCGGTGGTGAGCTGGGAAAAGGGAGATGGCGAGATTTTGTGGTGGGCGGGATCGACGCCGCTGACGAACGCGGGGATTACGCGCGAAGACAATCTGGCGTTTTTTCTGAATTCAGTGGGGAAGTGGTCGGAGGAAAACGGATATCAGATTTATTGGGATGAATATTTTCACGGGCAGAGAAGTTCGTTGTGGAGTTATCTGGGGAAAACCTCGCTGGCGTGGAGCGCATTGCAGGTGGGCGTGCTGGCGCTGGCGATTCTGTTTACGTTCAGCCGGAGAAGCGGGCCGATTTATGTGCCGGTGGAGACATCGCGGCTGTCGCCGCTGGAGTTTGTGGATACGCTGGGCGGATTGTATGAGCGGGCGGGGGCGGCTTCGCTGGCGGTGTCGGTGTCTTATTTGAGGCTGAGGACATTGCTGAACCGGCAGCTGAGTTTGCCTTCGAATATAAAGGATGCGGAGCTGGCGAATACTGCGGAGCAGCGGCTGGGTTGGAAGGATTCCGGGCTGGGCGACACGCTGAAGCGGGCGGGAGCGGCGACGCATGAGGCGAAACTGCGTTCGGGCGACGCGCTGAAGATGGTTCAAGAGTTGGAGAAGTTTGCAGAGAAGCTGAGTGTTCGCGCTCAAATTCAACGGGGGAAAAGCTAATTGTGGAACACCTTTCGGCGTTAGGAACGCAGGTACGCGGCGAGCTTTCGAAAGTGATTATCGGGCAGAAAGAAGTTGTGGACCAGTTGCTGCTAGTGCTGGTGTGTGGTGGGCATGCGGTGATTGAAGGCGTGCCGGGATTGGCGAAGACGCTGGCGGTGAAATGCCTGGCGCGGATTTGCGGATTGAATTTCCAGCGGGTGCAATGCACGGCGGACCTGATGCCTGCGGACGTGACCGGAACAAACATTTTCAATCTGAAGGACAGCAGTTTGAGTTTGCATCGTGGGCCGATTTTCACGGACTTGTTGCTGGTGGACGAAATCAATCGGACTTCGCCACGAACGCAGGCGGCGCTGCTGGAGGCGATGGAAGAGCGGCAAGTGACGATTGATGGGACGCGGTATCCACTGCCGGAGAATTTCACGGTGCTGGCAACGCAGAACCCGATTGAGTTTGAAGGGACGTATCCGCTGCCGGAAGCGCAACTGGATCGATTTTTGCTAAAGATTCGGGTTACATACCCTTCGGCGACGGAGGAATCGGAAATTCTGGCGCAGTACGAAAAGGGATTCGATCCGCGACGGCTGGACGAGATCATATTGACGAAGATTGAGCCGGGACTCTTGGCCAACGCGCGGCGGGAGATTGAGAGGGTGCGGGTGGAGCCGGCGCTGCGGTCGTACATTATTTCGCTGGTGCGGCGGACGCGGGATTGGCCGGCAATTTCACTGGGAGCGAGCCCGCGCGCTGCGGTCGGATTGTTTGTGTTGGCGCGAGCGCTGGCGGGAATGGATGGTCGCGATTATTTGTTGCCGGACGATATCAAGGCGGCGGCGTTGCCAGTGTTGCGGCACCGAATCTTGCTGAAGCCAGAAGCGGACCTGGAA
>JBAVNY010000121.1:0-1716 GCA_049691535.1 Candidatus Acidiferrum sp. | reverse complement strand
TTGAGGTGAGTAATCCGGTTTGTGGAGATGTGTTGCAGTTGACGGCGAATGTGGAAGAGGGAGTGGTGCGGGAGGTGCGATTTTTGTGTCGCGGGTGCACGGCGGCGATTGCTTGCGGGTCGTTGTTGACGGAGATGATGCGCGGGAAGACTTTGCAGGAGTTGCAGGGCGTGACGGCGAAGACTGTGGCTGAAGGAATTGGGGGATTGCCGGAGGCGTCGTTGCATGCGGCGTTGTTGGCGGAGGATGGGGTGAAGGCGTTGATTCGGATGCTCGGATCGTAGAAACAGAAAGAGAAATTCAAAAGATTTAACGCAGAGGTCGCAGAGATCGGAACGCAGAGGTCGCGGAGAATTTTGGGAGTGGTTGAGATTGAGGTGCACAGCCAGGACTGGCTGTGTTACGGATGGCTTGGCTGAGAGTTAAGGGGCGGAGGGGACTAGGCGGGCGAAGGTTTCTGGGTCGTTTAGGTTTAGGATGCAGCCTTCTTCGGTGGTGAAGTGTTCGCAGATGTCGTTTTGGTGGGCCCAGACTACGGAGCGGGCACCTACGTCGAGTGGCGCGGCTTCGAGTTCAGAATAGAGGCTGGACGAAAAGATAACGGGATGGCCGCGGCGGCCTTCGAAGACGGGAAGAACGATGGGGGCGCGAGTTTCATAGAAACGGGCGATCAGGTCGCTGACCAGGCCGGCGCTGATGAGTGGATGATCGATCAGACAGAGCAGGACGCCATCGGTGGCTGGCGGTAGCGAGTGCAGTGCGGCTTGGATAGAACTGAGCTGGCCCTTTTCCCATTCAGCGTTGATGACGATTTCGTCGGCAGAGATGTCGACTGCTTTGGCGATGGGTTCGGCGTGCGCGCCAAGTACGATGCGACGCACACCGATGCGCGGATGATGGGTGACGTCAACGAGGTGCTGAAGGAACGGGCGGCCCTGATAGCCGAGGAGGGCCTTGGGCGAACCCATGCGGCGAGAAGCACCGCCGGAGAGAATAACGGCTGCGAGCATGAACCTCCGTCAGCCTTGCGAATCTGCCTGGACTTGAACTTCTTCTGACAACTCGACGACGAGCTTCTTGTGCGCGGCGGAAACTACGTTGCGGCGAACGGCGACCAGCTCCGCAACGATGCTGAGGGCAATTTCTTCTGGGGAGAGCGCGCCGATATCGAGACCCATAGGGGCGAAGACGCGCTGGAATTCATCCATGCGGTAGCCTTCTTTTTCGAGTGCGCGGTAGACGCTGAGAACTTTGCGTTTGCTGCCGATCATGCCGATGTAGCGAGCTGGGGTGCGCACGGCCCAGGCGAGTACGCGCATATCTTCTTTGTGACCGCGGGTGACAATCACCAGATAGCTGGAGGAATTGGGCTGCAGCTTGGCGAAGGCATCGTCGAAGCTGGTGTAGATTTCCTGAGCCATGGGGAAGCGCTGGGTGTTGGCGAAAGCTTCGCGGTCGTCGATGACGGCAACGCCGAAACCGGCGGCCTGAGCGGCTTTGGCTACGGCGGTGGAAACGTGGCCGGCGCCGAAGAGATAAACGGTGGGTTGCGGGAGGATGGGCTCAATGAAAATTTCGACGGTACCGCCGCAGATCAGGCCATTATCGTAGGTGGCTTCGTTGTTGAGATGGAAGACGAGTTTGCGGGGAGCTTCTTTCTGCATGACTTCTTTGGCGGCGGCCCAGACGTCGGCTTCGACGCAACCACCACCGACG
>JBAVNY010000120.1:0-5910 GCA_049691535.1 Candidatus Acidiferrum sp. | reverse complement strand
TGCGAATTCAACACGATGATCGGCAGCGGCGTGAGTTCGCGCGCGACTTTGCGGATGTCGCTGATGCCCATCCCGGTGTCGAAGAGCAGCGCCTTCTGCTTGCCCACGATGAGATAGGAGATGACTTCCTCAGACTGATGCGGCTCGTAAATCGCGAAGGTGTTCGCCGCCACCTTGTACACCTCGAACCACGGATCAGGAATGTTCACCCGCTCCAGCGTTTTGTACTCAGGGCGGGGCAGTGGCTTGCACCAATCCGGCTTCGCGGCTTGTTGTGTAGACGAGGTAACGAAAAGATTTAACACCGAGGACACAGAGATTGGAGCGCAGAGGACGCAGAGAAGTGAAAAACCGATGAGGAGAATACACGCCGACTTCACTGCGGTTCCTTTATTTTTTGTGTCACCCAGGGTATTTCAGTCGTGAATTCCAGTTGGGTCAGAGACAAGTTCTCAAATGATTTTCGTCTGAGATGAACAATCGACGTGAAACCCAAGCTGAAGTTCTCTGACGCCTTTACCAAATCAGGCTGCCAGAGGTTGTCTGTTATTTGTTTTGCAGCGTCGGCGCCCGAGACTATTGAACCGACAAAATGGAACCATCCGCCGTACAGATATCGACCACTACTCATTCGAGCCATGTGATAAACCTCGACTTCGCGATCCCGGTCTATTCCTAATTCGCCAAATAGAGAAAGTACTTCCGGCGGATAAAGATCGGATTTTTGTGCTGCAAAATTCAGGTAGGGATCGCAGCCGCATTCTTCAGCCGCCCCTATAGAGACAGCTGCGTAGGCTTGCGCCGTAGCGTGAGCATCGCAGCTTATTGTCCAACGTCCGTATTCAATTGTCTTCATCGAGAGTGTCACGGATGGGTCATATCGGCGGGGTTGACCAGGGCGTCGAATTCTTCGCTGGTCAGGTGCCCTAGCTGCATCGCAGCTTCTTTCAGGCTGATGTGTTCGTGGTGCGCAGTGTGCGCCACTTTAGCGGCATTGTCGTACCCGATGCGCGGAGCCAGCGCGGTGACCAGCATCAGCGAATTCTTGACGTAATGGTCGATCTTCTTCAGGTCTAGCTCGATACCGTGCACGCAGTGTTCCACGAAACTGTTCATCGCGTCCGCGAGCAGTTCCACTGAGTGCAGATAATTAAAAATCATCACCGGCTTGTACACGTTAAGTTCGAAATTGCCCTGCGACCCGGCAATCCCGATCGCCACATCGTTACCCATCACTTGCACCGCCACCATGGTCAGCGCTTCGCACTGCGTCGGATTCACTTTGCCCGGCATGATCGAAGATCCAGGCTCATTTTCCGGCAGCGTCAATTCGCCTAAGCCGCACCGCGGGCCGGAAGCCAGCCAGCGAATGTCGTTGGCAATCTTCATCAACGAAGAGGCCAGCGTTTTCAAAGCGCCGCTGGCAAACACGATTTCGTCGTGTGCGGAAAGACTGGCAAATTTATTCGGATGTGAACGAAACGGCAGTCCCGTGAGTTCGGCAATTTTCTTCGCGGCGCGTTCCGCAAATTCAGGATGCGCGTTCAGCCCGGTACCGACCGCCGTTCCTCCAATCGCCAAGTCCATAAGCCCATGCAGAGCCGCCCCAATGCGCTCGCCATCTCGATCCAGCAAGCTAACCCACCCGGAAAATTCCTGGCCAACCGTAAGCGGCGTAGCATCCTGCAGATGGGTGCGGCCAATTTTCACCACGCCCATAAATTCCCGCGCCTTGGCATTCAGTGCGTCGCGAAGTTTCCGCGTTGCCGGCATCAGCCGCCGAGCCGTTTCCGTAGCAGCAGCGATATGCATCGCGGTAGGAAATGTGTCGTTGGACGATTGCGACATGTTCACGTCGTCGTTGGGGTGAATCGGCTTTTTGCTGCCCATCACGCCACCGGCAATCTGAATAGCGCGGTTCGAAATGACCTCGTTGACGTTCATGTTGGTCTGCGTGCCGCTGCCGGTCTGCCAGATGCGAAGCGGGAAGTGCTCATTCAGTTTTCCAGAAATAACTTCGTCCGCAGCCTGCGAAATGAGATTAGATTTTTCTTCCGTCAGCTTGCCCAGATCGCGATTCACCAGCGCCGCAGCTTTTTTCAAAATGCCAAAGGCACGGATCAGTTCCGCCGGCATGGTGTCTTTTCCAATGGCAAAGTGGATCAATGAGCGTGCTGTCTGCGCCCCGTAGTAGCGATCCACAGGCACTTCCATCTTGCCCATGCTGTCAGATTCAGTGCGGGTAGGAACGGACTTGGCGAATTGCGTGGCATCAGCCATGAGACTCTCCTGAGGAGCGATGGCAATAGTGTAGCAGGGGAAGACGGACCGTGATTCGCAGGGTCTGGACAGTTGGCGCACATCCATCTGTCATCCCGTTTACCCTGAGCCGCGAAGGGACCGGAGCACTTTTCGCCGTTTCACCAACTTGTCATCTCGACCGGAGCACGCTTCGTGCGGAGCGGAGAGATCGTGGCAACATCACTCTCCCACCGAGGCGCTATGTCGCCGAGACACTCACATAAAATCAGGACGCCCCAACAAGCCGTCATCCCGACCGGAGCACGCTTGGTGCGTAGTGGAGGGATCGTGGCAATATCGCCCTGCATTCAGGCAGCTTGGGATCACCGACATTGGTGGTCCTTGCAAATTCCAGCGCCGGAGGCGCGACACGATCTCCCGGGTTCCAACCCGTCACCTCGTCCGTAATCGCCTCTTAAAAAAATAATGGCCCCCCCGCGACTTTTCCCACTCACCTGGGTTGAGCGCCGTGGGAAGGTGTCGGAGGAACGGCCAGCCAGGCGGTCCTGCCACGCTCATCGGGGTGGAGCGGCTCAATCCTTTGAGTCGTTGAGATCGGTGTGTCTACAGGAGCAGTTATGAAGCGCAAACTTCATTTCGTATGGGGGCGTTGTGTGCTCGGAGCGGGAGCGTTGCTGCTGGTCGCTGGCGGGATCCGTGCTCAGGATCTCCTGGTGCCGGCCGGCACTCTTCTGCAATGCACCATGGATGAGCCGAACTTTTCGTCGGCAACGGCGGCGGTCGGCGATCCGGTGTTGTGTCATCTCAAAAGTTTTCAGGAGTTTGGCCGGACCGTATTCCCGCGCGGAAGCATGCTGGCCGGGCACCTCGAAGATGCCAAAGAGCCAGGCCATTTCGTGGGGAAGGGATATTTGAAGATTACATTTGACCGCGTGATCGTGCCCACCGGCGACGTTCCGGTTCCGGCGAAAGTCATCAGCGCCAAAGGCTATAAGGTCGACAAACAGGGCGACATCAAAGGCAAAGGTCACGCCACCCGCGACGTTGTGGAATGGATGATTCCCCCACTGTGGCCCTGGAAAGTCCTGATGCTCCCCGCCAAAGGTCCGCGTCCCACACTGAAGGGTGAAGAGCCCATGAAGCTGCGCCTGATGGACGACATCGTAGTCCCGCAAGCCGCCGCTCATGCCTTCCTAGGCAATCCAAATCGGCCACCGTATGCCTCGAACGTCAAGCCGAGTTCACTCTCGCAGCAGCAGTCGCAGCCAACAATTCCAACCGTGCCAGCGTCCCAGGAAACTCAGCTCGCACTAGGAGCCTCGCCCCTGTTGCTCGCGTCCGCATCCGCTCCCGCAACTCCAGCGGATGCCAAGGCCGAGACGTTTGCCGCCAGCACTACCAACCTGACGACTGCAGAGCCAGTATCGCGCTTCACCATTCTGGTCCTGAAGTCGGAGCAGGTCTACGAAGTCACCAAATACCGCGTGGATGGCGGCACCCTGCAATTCCAGCGCGCGGATGGTACCCCCGGCTCGGTAGCAACCGCTGCCGTCGACTGGCGCAAAACGTCAGAACTTACGGAGAAAGTCCAATCCGTAGATCTGCCGTCCGCGCCAAGCCAGACCCACTAAACCATTTCACCCACGCCAAGCACGGCGTAAAAACCAGACGCGCACGCCGTCGACCGAAAAGTTGGCACAACGTCCCACGTGTGCGCGATCCGCTTGGTAGCGTCGGCATCTTGCCGGCAACAGCAACCAACGAAGCCACCCCACAAAATCGTCGTACACGAACGCTGCCGCGATCCGTCTGGTAGCGCCGGCAGCTTGCCGGCAACAGCAACGAACCAGGTCCGCCCGCAAATCGCGTTACACCTCTTCCGGCAGGCTCGATCGCAAGGCCACTGCCGTCACCCCGCTCGGGGTGTGCCAAAAGCACGCCACTCCCGCCGAGTCCGGTTGGCGCACCAAGGTTCCTGTATAATTACAACTGGGGGAATCACAGCTACATGCCCGCAAAGGGAAAAGCTTCGGCGCAAACGCGCCGCCGCAAGCGCTTGCGTTTCTATCGCACCCGCTTGCGCGAACTGCGCATGATCACCAAGGCGCTGGTGTCCACAAAACACCCCATCCTGGTGCACATCATCCCCATGCGCCGCTGCAATCTGGACTGCACCTATTGCAACGAGTTCGACGACGTCTCCACGCCAGTGCCGCTCGACGAAATGAAAAAGCGTCTGGACCGCCTCGCCGACATGGGCACCTCCATCATCACCATCAGCGGCGGCGAACCGCTCCTCCATCCCGAGCTCGACGACGTAATCCGCCACATCCGCAAGCGCGGCATGATCGCCGGCATGATCACCAACGGTTTTTTCCTCAACAAAGAGCGCATCGAGCGCCTCAACAACGCGGGCCTCGAGCACCTGCAAATCAGCATCGACAACGCCGTCCCGGACGAAGTTTCGAAGAAAAGTTTGAAGACCCTCGATGGCCGCCTGGAAATGCTCTCCGAATGCGCTGTGTTCCAGGTGAACATCAATTCGGTCTTGGGCAGCGGCGTAAAGAATCCCGAAGACGCCCTAAAAATTGCTCATCGCGCCGTGGAACTCGGATTCACCAGCACCGTGGGAATCATTCACGACCACGACGGCCAGTTGAAGCCTCTAGGCCAGCGCGAGCAGGAAATTTTCGAAGAGATCATGACGCTGGGCAAGCGTTCCTATTCGCGTTTCAACGAATTTCAGCACAACGTTGCCCGCGGCCGTGAACACGACTGGAAGTGTCGCGCCGGTTCCCGCTATCTATATATTTGTGAAGATGGATTGGTGCACTGGTGTTCGCAGCAGCGCGGCTATCCGGGAATTCCGCTCAGCCAGTACACTGACGAAATGCGCCACAACCAATATTTAACGCACAAGGGATGCGCGCCCAGGTGCACCGTCTCCTGCGTTCAACAAGTCGGAATCCTGGATAACTGGCGCAGCCCGCAAACCTTGCAGCCCACGCCGCTAGCCGCACCCGCCAAGGGCGATCTGGTACAAATCGCAAAGTAGTGAATCGCAAAGCGGGGATCGCGAATTTATTGAGTTGATGTTTTGAATTGCCTCCGGGTCTGGAGGCTAAAGGCAGTTGGCTGTTTTACTGAACCTACGAGCTACTTCTCGCGCACGATCACTTCGCCGCGCCCCACCATCTGATCATTCAGCCATAGCCGGTACTTATACGATCCCGGCTTCGTTCCGCTCACCGGAGGCCCGCTCAGCAGCCGCATCCCTACCGGCGCCTGAAAAATGTTCGACGAAAACGGGCAACGATTCGTATCAAACTCCACGCGCAATGTTCCCGCGTCAGAAATCCAGCTCACCTGGTCCCCAGGATCAAGCACCACCGCTTGAGGTATCAACCCCACCAATACCGGACGTTCCGCCATTCGCCTGACCACTCCTCAATAAAAATCATGTGACGCCGGCATTCGTGCCAGCACGCCGCGCATCATTCCAAAGGCACGATAGCACACCCACCCCGCACCTCCTAACCTCACCCGCGCCTCGTCTTCTCTCTGCGTCCTCTGCGCTCCGATCTCTGTGCCCTCTGCGTTAAATCTTTTCTCTTTGCCGAACCCTCAATCCCGCCCCGCCCGGTGTAC